>CANQFI010000012.1 GCA_947598455.1 uncultured Bacilli bacterium
GTAACTTTAACGCCACCTAGTGATGTTCGTTTAGCTGAATCTTATTCTTATGAAGGCTCAAAAACTGGTGATATGAAATTTACTAAGAATAGTAATGCTAATTCATATACTGGTACTGTTAAATTAAAAGATAGTGAATATATTACTATTAAGGGTTTACCTGAAAATGTTACTTATGAAGTAGTAGAAGTAGAAGCCAATAAAAATGGTTATGTTACAACAATTCCTACTAATTCAAAAGGTACTTTAGATGGTACAGAACCAACTATTGAAGTACATTATGTGAATGGTAAATATGAGCTTCATGATTTAACATTAGAGAAGATTGTAAGAGGAGAAAACGGAGATAAAGATAAAGAATGGACATTTGAAGTAACTTTAGAACCAGGAGCTGGTATTATTATAAATGATAAATATTCTTATAAAGGCTCTAGCATTATAAATGGTGTTGAAGCTCCAAAAGATGGTGAAATATCATTTAAGAAGAATGATAATGGTTCTTATGTTGGTACTATTACTTTGAAACATGGTCAGGCTATTACAATTAAGGATATTCCAGAAAATACTAGATATACAGTTAGAGAAATGGAAGCTAATAAAGATGGATATACAACAAGTGATTCTGGAAATACTAATGGAATAGTTGATGATCAACATGTAAGATTTACTAATAAAATGTTAGAAAAAGTAGATTTATCTATTTCTAAGGAAGTTAAAGGTGATAATGCTAATCTAGATTTAGATTGGGAATTTGAAATAACTTTAATTCCAGGAGCAGATGATTTAAATTCTCCTTATTCTTATGTAGGTGAAAGCTTTATAGATGGTGTTACTGCACCAGAAAATGGTAAATTAGACTTTACTGATAATGGTGATGGTACTTATAAAGCGACTATTACTTTAAAACATGGTCAAAAAATTACTATTAAAGATTTATCTGAAACAACAAAATATACTGTTAAAGAGTTAGGTGCTAATACAGACGGTTACTTTACTAGTTCAACAGATAATAAAACAGGTGTTTTAGGAAGTGAAGATACTAAAGTTAACTTTACTAATGAATTACTTCCAAATAGTTCTTTAACAATAGCTAAGGAAGTATTAGGTAGTGCTGGTAATAAAGAAAAAGATTGGACTTTCCAAATTGATTTAATACCAATAGATAGTACGTTATTTGCAACAACTTATAATTATAAAGGAAGAGCTATTATTGATGGTGTCGATAGTCCTGATGATAGTACATTAGAGTTTACCGATGAAGATGGTGATGGTACTTATACAGCAACTATTACTTTAATTCATGGACAAGCTATAACGATATTAGATCTTCCTATTGGTACAAACTTTAAGATAAGTGAAGTAGAAGCTAATACAGATGGTTATAGAACAAGTATTAATCGTGAAGTAACTGGAACAATTGATGGTGAAACAGTTGCTGATATTATAGTATTTAGTAATATTAAAACTATTAACTATGATTTACGATTAGGGAAACAAGTAGTTGGTACTTTAGGTGATAAAGATAAAGATTGGTTATTTAATATAAAATTAATTCCTGATGAATATGGAGTTATATCTTCATTTGATTATGATGGTAGTAAGAATGGTACATTAAATTTTGTTAGACAAGATGATGGTAGTTATTTAGCTACAATATCTTTAAAACATAATGAACATATTACTATTAGAGGTATTCCAGAGAATACTAGATATAGTATTGAAGAAGTAGAATCTAATCAAGGTGGATATATTACATATGTTTTAGGAAATGCAACTGATTTCTTAACAGAAAATGGTGTAAGCGTTGAATTTGTTAATACGAAGTTTAATGACTTTAATTTAATGGTTAAGAAGACTGTTAAAGGCAGTTTTGGTGATAAGACAAAAGATTGGAACTTTAGAATTGAATTTGTTCGTCCAGAGTATGAAGAATTAGAAGAACAATATAAGTATTCTAAGAGTACAATTGATTCTTCTGGAAATGTAGTTGAAGAAACAGGTTTTATAGAAGTATCACCGGTTGGAAATAGTTTGAATCGTTATGAAGCATTTATAACATTAAAACATGGTGAATCATTAACTATCTTAGGTTTACCAGAAGGTACAGATTATACTGTTACAGAAGATGAAGCTAATCAAGATGGCTATGAAACATCAATGTCAAATAATATTAAGGGTACTTTAGTAAGTAATGAAGTAGTAGAATTTACTAATAGTAAATATTTAAAATATGATTTAACAATTGAAAAAGTAGTTACTGGTATTGGTGATAAGAATAAAGATTGGAATTTTGATATTACATTAACACCAATGAATGGATTATTATTAAATAATACTTATAATTATGTAGGAAGTAAGACAGGTACTATTACATTTACTAAAAATGAAGATGGTACTTATACAGGAAGAATTACTTTAAAACATGGTGAAAGTGTTACTATTCAAGATTTACCAGAAGATACTAAATATAGTGTTACTGAAGTAGAAGCTAACCAAGATGGTTATGAAACAACTTCACAAAATGAGAGTGGTGAATTAAATAAAGATGGTATTAAAGTAGTTTATACTAACTTTAAAGAAGAACCTCCAACGGGAGGTGTTACTCCACCACCACATACAGGAGTTGAAGTCGGTAATATTAAAATAAATTATATTGTGAATACATTATTATTAATTACTTATTTGATAATATCTATTAAATTTCTTAAAAGAGTCTAAATAATTAGATTCTTTTTTTAATAAAAAATTTAGACTTTAATATAGTTATTAAAAATGGTAAAATGATAAAGGTGATACTTGTGAAAAAAGAAAAAAAAGAAATTGAAAAAATAGAAAATGATCCACAAGAAGAAAAAGAAGATATTTCAAAATTTTTGAAGTTTTTAAAAGAATTAATACCTTATGTTGTTATTTTATTGATTGTGGTAATTGTTAGAACTTATTTTTATACACCAATTATTGTAAGTGGACCTAGTATGAATCCAACATTAGATGGTGGTGAAATAATGATTTTAAGTAAAAGGGCAAAAATAGATCGTTTTGATATTGTTGTTGTAGATATTGGGACAGAAGTAATTATTAAAAGAGTTATTGCATTACCTGGAGAAAATATAAAGTGTAGTGATAATAAGATTTATGTTAATTATCATTTACAAGAGGAAAGTTATAGTCAAGGATTAACTTGTCCATCTGATTCTTCGGAATTTGAAGTTTCTTTAGCTGATGATGAATATTTTGTGATGGGTGATAATAGAGGCAATTCTACTGATAGTAGAAGTATTGGACCAGTTAAGAAAGATCAAATAAAAGGAACTACTAAGTTAGTACTTTATCCTTTTAAAAAGTTTGGTAATATAAAATAAATTAAAAAGAAATCTTTGTGTGATTTCTTTTTAATTTATTTGCTTTAAAAGAAGAATAGTTATATTTTTTCCATCAGATGTATTACAAGTATATACGGCAATATCGTTTTCATTATCTTTAGCTACATCAAAACCATCTTTAGTTATTATTTGATACTTAGTATTATAACCAGTTGTTTTTAAATTAACAATATATTTATTTAATGTGATATTTCCTTTACTATCTTTTCTTTTGATATAAATATAATTACCAACATTCTGTTTTTTGATAATATCAAAGCCTTGATATGCATGATCAGCAATGAGATCAACATTTCCATATTGAAACATTGAACCGCTATCAAGATTATCAACATATTTTTGTGCTTCTTCAGTTGTTGTCGGTGTATATAATGCAACGGAATAAAAAGAACTAAAATATATTCTACCACTATCACCAAGTTTTTTATTATCATTTAATATTTGTTCTTCAAATGATAAATTATTAATGGTTGTTTTTTCTTTTGATTCTTCTTTTTCTGGGGAAGGATTGTTATTAGATATATTTATTTCTTCTTGTTTTTTAGGTTCTTCTTCAATTTGTAAAGATATTTCTTTTTCTAAACTATTATTTATTTTATCTTTAAAGATAATGTTTATTTTATAAGTACCAGGTAATTTGTAATTATTCATTTCTTCATTTTTATAATAGTAGTTTATTTCTTTAGGTAAATCATTAATATTTTTGATGAAATCAGTTATTTGATAGGTTTCATTTTCTTTGATAATTAAATTTTGAAGATCTATTTTAGTATTATATACTTTAATACAGTTGGTAGTTTCATCAAAAATATTAGGTATTTTGGAAATAACATGAGAGTTTTTAATATCAATTATAGTAATATTTTCATTTTGATTACTATGAGGAATTAATAATAGAGAAATTATTAATATAATAAATGAACTTATTATTAAGATTATTTTGTAAATAATATATTTATCTTTGTTCATAATAATTTACCTTTCTTATGGGGTGTTTGATGGTTATGTATATTAATAGTTAATGGCTTTTTTGTCAAATTTAACTATTTTTTAGGATATAATTTTTTGGAAGTTATAAGTAGGTTAAGAACTAAAAAAAATTGTGTAAAATATGTTTAATTAAAAAGTGATATTGTTTTATGGATTTTTAAGATTAAAAAAAATCTTAATCGTGAATTAGTAAAAATTTTTGATATTAAAGGGAAGGTACTAAATTAATTAAAAAATTTAATATATTAAGTTTTATTGTTAAAAATTAATAATTGTAATTATCAATTTAAGTAAAGAGGTTGAGATAATGGGAAAATATTTAATTATAAGGAATAGTGCAAAATAGTTTGTTACTCTTAAAGTACAAGAAAAAGGTTATAAAACTAAAGTAGAAATACTCAATGTAAACCCAAATATCGCTTTATTACAAGAACTTAGTAATGGTAATTAAATATTATATAAAAATTTTTTAGTTGGTAAATACTATAGTTTGGTTGACAATGAAAAATTTTTAATATTTAATTATATGTGAAAGTGTTAGATATACAAAAACTGTTGTGGAAAAATAAATCAGTAAAGTCCTATAAAAAAGAAAAAGAGTCTTTTCTTATTTGAAATTTTTTAATAATTTTATATTGGTATTGTTATTGAGTGTATATTAAAAAAAAGAGAATACAAAAAACATTTACATTTTCAGTAAATGATTTTTGTATTGTTTTCAACATTGTTGGGTGTTAGGAATTATGAGTATTCTTCCATTCTTCATATGTCTGTAGTATAGCTCTCTTCATTTTTATTCGTTGTTCTTCTTGTTCAATGAGTGAACACTCTTTGGTATAGTTTACACAATTTTTTAATCTAACACAGCGAGGATAAAGTTCACAGGTATAACAGCGTTTTTTTGGTGAACATCTTTCTTGCCATTGATGAAGTATTTCCTCGTTTTTCTCATCATTAAATATACTACCCCATAAACCTTTATCAATGTGTGACTCGCAACGACCAAGATGACCATCTGGTGTGATAGTTGTGGCATTTTTTTTATCTGACCAGCAGGAATAAAGTATCAGGTTTTTTTTAAGGGGACGTTTAATTGTTAATTCTTTCTCATCGAGATAATTCCACAGAGCTTTTAACTTTTTAACTAAAGAAACTCGCTTCTTTTCTGTATAATTTGATGGTTTATATCCTTTATTTTCGATAATTGCTCGAATGTGAACAGAAAATCCTGGTTTTTTTGCAAATCTTTTTGCTAAAACATCTATCAAATTGTATAAGTCTTGTTCGTTTTCCTCATCCATGTTTAGACGAACAATAACTGAAATTCCTGCGTCTAGTAGGAGATTAATATTATGTAGAACATGCTTGAATGGGCTACCATTTGGATTTATGTATGCTTTTCGTTCATTATAGATTTTCTCTGTTCCATCAAGAGTTATTTGTACCTCATCTAGTTTCCAGTCTTCTTTTACTCTCTTTGCCAATTCGTCATTAAAAAGTGAACCATTACTATCCATTCGAGAACTAAATGTAACACCATTCTTTCGAAGTGATTCGGAAATGGTGTCAATGGCTTTGAAATTTACCAGTGGTTCACCTCCAAACCAAACTAAATGGACAGGCTTCCCACCACAATGTTTGGTGATATATTCTCCTGCTGCTTGAGCTGTTTTTTTCGTCATAATATTCCTTTTAATACCTGCCTCAAAGCAATAAAAACAGCGAGCATTGCACGTAGTTGTAGTAAAAATTAGATATTCAGTTAAAACTTTATTTTGTGGTTCATAAATTCGAGCAATATTTAATATTCGGTCTGCTAAGGCTAAATCGTCTGTTTTTTCTGGAGTTAAAAACCAATGTTGTATTAATTCTTTTTTTTGATTTTCGTTATGAGAAAGTAAGAGCAATTCACCAGTAAGGGTATGATAAAAAAGGATCCCTTCCGGCTGATTTATTTGAACGCAGTATGTACTCAATCGGTAGTGGGACCTTTCATTTATCTTTTGTTCTCCAAGTATTTTTTGGGCTAAAGAAATAGGCGGAACAATTTGTTGCATACTATTTCCTCCTTGTTTTCAGTTTCTTGCTTTATAATAATTCTTGATATTAACAAACCTCTGGACAGCTACCAGTGCTAGCAAAAATGATATCTTTTTCTTCAATGGTGATAATTTCACAAATTGGAGGCTCATATTTTTCTTTCATATCTATTTTCCTTTCCAATAATGATTAGTTTAAATTTTTTTTAGTTTCTTTTTTATTCGATTAGGAATCGAGAAACACCATAAACACGTAGCACGCAACCAGAATAGGTCACACCATAAATGTACGTATAATCGATAGTATTTATCTGTAATTAAAATTTCTTTTCCGTCTTTTACGAAAGCTGTTAATACACCGATAACTTGTTGATCTTTAACTCCATATTCTCGTCGCCATTGATGATCTCCACAAAGAACATATTCATTCTTTCTCTTTTTAAGAACTCGATGTAAAATATATTTTCCTGAATCCCTTTTATAGAGTAGAACGTCGTATTTTTGTATTGGCTTTTTTGGACGTTCGATAATTAAAAGATCTTGTCTTGAACGCAACATAGGAAACATACTGGTTCCTACACAAGTATATATGAGTTTTTCGTGCTGAGTCAGTACATCCTCAAAACTAGCGTTCATTCCTAATCCTCCTCTTTGTTTTTTTACCTAGATGCAATTACCTTTGGTTTTCTTCTTCCTCGAGGTATTTGGTTGAAGAATACATTTTTCTCATTTCTTGATTATGTAATTTTCAACTATTATTCCTAATAATAATATTTTATCATAAAACGTAATACTTGTCGATAGAGTGAGTAGCTTAAATAATTGAAAAATCTCTTTTTTCTTAATCCTTCCATCTAAAGTGTTAATTTGAATAATTCAGATTTTCTCATTTCCTAAAGAAAAATTTTTTGAGTCTTTAAAACGGACATTATCAGTATTTTTTTTAAAATTATGGTTCAATTGTCAAAAATGAAAGATGTTTAATATTTATATTGTTTATGATATAATACAAATAAGATGTAGAATTTGCATACGTTCTAAAACATCTCTAAGAAAATGATAGAATGTCAGCACTATTTATATATGTAGTAGTTGTCTATAATGGAGGAAAAACTAATGAAAATAGCAGTAGTAGGAGCTGGGTATGTTGGACTCTCATTAAGTTGTCTATTAAGTAAGTACAATGAAGTAGTTCTTTATGATATCAATAAAGAAAAAGTAGATAAGATTAATGCCTGTATTTCTCCTATCAAAGATAAAGAAATTCAAGATTATTTAAAAGACGAAAAAAATCATTTGAAAGCAACAACAAATAGACAGGAGGCCTTTGAGCATTCCAAGTACATTGTAATTTGTACTCCTACAGATTATGATGAACATACGAATTATTTTAATACTTCAAGTATTGAAAGTGTCATTGAGAGTGTTATAGATCGGGGGGGGTCTTCGACTATTATTATAAAATCTACTATTCCTATTGGATTTGTAGATTTGATGCGAAAAAAATATAAGACTGACAAAATTATTTTTTCTCCAGAATTTTTAAGGGAAGGAACGGCTCTTCATGATAATTTATATCCTACAAGGATTATTATTGGCTCTGATAGTAAGGAAGCAAAAATATTTGTTTCTTTATTGCAAGAAGCTGCTTTGAAAGAAGATATTCCCATTCTTTTTTTGAAAACGAGAGAGGCCGAATCAATAAAATTATTTTCTAATGCTTATTTAGCATTGAGAGTGGCTTTTTTTAATGAATTGGATACTTATGCAGAAATGAATCAATTAGATAGTAAATCTATTATTGAAGGAGTTTCTCTAGATCCAAGAATAGGGAATTATTATCATAATCCATCTTTTGGATATGGTGGTTATTGCTTAACTAAAGATACTAAACAATTATTAGCAAATTATAAGAGTATTCCCCAAAACCTTATTACGGCTATTGTGACATCGAATGAAACACGAAAAAAACATATAGCTAAGATGATTTTAAAAAAGAAACCAAAAGTAATTGGTATTTATCGACTAGTTATGAAAAGAAATTCTGATAATTTTAGATATTCTTCTATTCAAGATGTAATGAAGTATTTGAAAGAAAAAAACGCTAAAATTATTATTTATGAGCCTGATTTAGAAGAATCTGTTTTTGATGGAAATGATGTTATAAAAGATTTTTCTTTATTTAGTGAGTACTCTGATATTATTGTGGCGAATAGGTTAGATAAACAATTACAAACAGTTCAAGAAAAAGTATATTCAAGAGATTTGTTTGCTAAAAATGAATAGAATGAAAGGTTTAAGTAGTATGCAAAGAGATGATATATTTGTTTCTATTGTTGTTCCTTGTTATAATTGTGAAAAATATATTGGGAAAACTATAGATTCAGTTTTAAACCAAACATTTTCTCATTTTGAATTATTATTGATTGATGATTGTTCAACGGATAAGACAGCCGCAAAAATAAAGAAATATGTGAAGAAAGATACAAGAGTAAAATATTACCGATTAAAAGAAAATAGTGGTGCAGCTCGTTCTAGAAATCATGGCCTTTCTTTAGCAAAAGGGAGATTTATTGCTTTTTTAGATGCTGATGATGTATGGTTGGAAGATAAACTTGAAAGGCAATTGTCTTTTATGATAACTAATCATTATGCCTTTTCTTGTACTACTTATGAGAAAATTGATGGAAAAGGAAATCATTTAAAGAACATTGTGATGCCTAAAGTTATAACATATGATTTGTATTTAAAAAATACCATCATCCAAACTTCTACAGTTATGGTGGATTTAAGTATAACAGGAAAAGAATTAGTAACAATGCCTTCTTTAAAGAGGAGACAAGATGCTGCAACTTGGTGTCAATTATTAAAAAATGGATTTACATGTTATTCGATTACAGATACTTTAAGTTATTATCGTGTTTTAAATGATTCGTTATCTAGCAATAAGTTGAAGGCTGCTTGGGGCACGTGGCATTTGTATCGTGATGTAGAAAAATTACCACTAGGAAAGTCTATTTGGTGTTTTATTCATTATGCTTATCATGCTGTGGGAAAAAGAATTTTTTTTAGAAAGTTTTTTAGGAGTTAAATATGCAGGAAAAAGTGTTTAAATTTATCAAGAAAAATCAATCTATTTATTGGGCTTATTTTTTACTATTAGCTGATCGAATGCTCGCATATGTTACTATTTTTTCTTCTTCTTTTATGTCTATGGTCAGGATATTAGGTTTGGGAATACTTGCCATTACGTTATTGCATAAAATTTTTTCTGCAGATATGAAGAGCAGAATTTTTATCCTCTTTTTCTCTTCTTTATTTTTTATTGTTTATATTACTGCTAAAAGTCCTAGTTTGTTAGTTATATTTTTTTTGATGGTAGGAATGCCTGATGTAGAATTTTCTGAGTTTATAGAAAAAGATATGTTTTGTCGTTTAATCCTATTTATATTTGTTGTAATTATGTATTATTTAGGTATGACAAATAACTTTTTTTCATATCGATCAGGCGAATTTATTAGAAGTAGTATGGGTTTTGCTAATCCAAATACTGCTGGCCTTTTTTTAATGACATTATTTGCTGATTATTGTTATTTAAGGTTTAACCATATGAATTTAAAAAATTATTTATTTATCATTTTAGGAATTATAATGATTAAATATATTTGTGATAGTAGAACTAATGAAATTGCTTTAATTCTATTACTTGTATTAAATATTTTATTGACAAAAGTTCCTTTTAAAGAATTTTTTAAGAATACTCTAAAATATATTATTTTTTTCATTCCTGTAGGAATATTGGCTATGTCTCTTTTTTTGGGTTATCAATATAATGGACAGGGAATATATCAAAAGTTGAATCATTCTTTATCAAGTAGGTTATCTTTTTCTCATTATTATTTAACTCATTATGACTATACTTTGTTTGGACAAAAAATAGTGAGAGTAAATTCGAGAGAAGCCAAAGAAAAGGATATAGAAAGATATATTTTAGATAATTCTTATTTATCCTTGGTTATTAATTTTGGAATACTTCCAACGATTGGTTTTATGTTTCTTATTTTTACAACTTTTTTTACTGCTTATCGTGAAAATAATCTCGCTATAATATCGCTGATTATTGTGTTTTTCATTATTGGCTTTTTTGAGAATTATCTATATTTATTTCAAAGTAATGTCTATATCCTTTATTTTTCTAATGTTTTTTTCAAGAAAAAAGGAGGTGTAGTGGATGAAAAAATTTAGTAAAGCAAAGAAAAACTTCATCTATAGTATGGCATATCGCATTATTAGTTATGTCGTTCCTCTTATTTTAGCGCCTTATCTATCACGATGCTTAGGAAGTGAGGGGTTAGGAATTTATTCCTATACTTATTCTATTGTTTCTTATTTTATTATATTTACAGTATTAGGAGTAAATGTATATGGTAATAGGTGTATTGCACAAACGCGAGAAGATAAAGAACAGTTATCTAAAACTTTCTTTAGTATCTATGCTTTTCAGTTTTTTATGGGAGTTATTATGTTCCTTATCTATATTGGATATCTATTTCTATTTAATGTAAAATATAAGTTAGTGGCAGGTATTCAAAGTTTCTATGTAATTGCTTCTATACTCGAAATCAATTGGTTGTTTTCTGGATTAGAAAAATTTAAAGTTATCTTGATTAGAAGTGCTGTTATCAGGACTTTAGCAGTTATTTGTGTGTTTTCCTTTGTTCATAATCCTAATGATGTATGGAAGTATGCATTGATATTATCAGGTAGTGTATTTTTGACTAATGTTTTACTATGGGTATTTGCTAGAAAAGAAATTCATTGGGTAAAAGTTACAAGACAGGATATTGTAAAACACATTAAACCAAATTTAATTCTTTTTATTCCTGTAATTGCTAGTAGCATTTATCAAATTATGGATAAAATCATGTTGGGATTTATCGCCAATGTGAGTGAAGTTGGGTTATATGAACAAGCTGAAAAAATAATCAGTGTTCCTGTTGTTTTAATATCAACTTTAGGAACAGTTATGCTTCCTTATATTTCTAATATGATTGTTAAAGGAGAAAAGAAAAAAGTATATTCTTATCTTTATAAATCTTTAGAATTTAATATTTTTTTATCTGTGGCAATGATGTTTGGATTGCTAGCAATTGGATTAGATTTTGCTCCTTTTTTCTTTGGTACGGAGTTTACCAAGAGTGGTTATTTAATTGTCCTACTTGCTATTACTTTACCATTTAAAGCAATTTCAAGTGTTTTAGTAAATCAATATTTGGTTCCTAAAGAAAGGGATAAAGTATATATTGCGTCTATTTCTTTGGGTGCTATAGTAAATATGATTTTAAATGCTTTTTTGATTTCAAAATTTTATAGTGTAGGGGCATGTATCAGTACTATTTTAGCTGAAGTATTTACGTTGTCCTACCAAATAATCTCTATTTTGAAAGAAATTAATTTGAATCGTATGTTAGGTTACTTATGTAATTATTTTTGCAAAGGCTTTATCATGTTTATTATAGTTGTTTTATTAAATAAAATTCCTTTGAATACTATTTTTGTTTTAATTATTCAAGTATTGGTAGGCGTTATTGTCTATGGTTTATTAAATAAAAGTTTTATTATTTCAATCACAGGCTTTAAAGGAAAAAAAGGAGAACTATTATGAGAGGAATATATAAAATTGCAGAACATGTTGTTGAATTTATTTCTATTTATGAGGATGTTCATTTGTTATGCAAAGATTATCAATCTAAACAAGCTCCCGACTTTACTATTAGCATAACAAGGGAAGATATTAATTATGAAAAAAGTCAGATTGTAGAAAAGGATTCAAATTACTATGCTGATGGATATATTGAAACCCTTGCTGTTTATCGAAAATTGACAGAGAAATTAATAGATGATGATATTCTATTAATTCATGGATCAGCCATTGCTTTAGATGGAGTAGCGTATTTATTTACGGCAAAATCTGGTACAGGTAAATCAACACATACTCGTTTGTGGCGCCAATATTTTGGCAAAAGAGCGGAAATGATAAATGATGATAAACCGCTATTGAAAATAGAAGAAGATAAAGTGATTGTTTTTGGAACTCCTTGGAGTGGCAAGCATAAGTTGAGTGCTAATATTTCAGTGCCATTACATGCGATATGCTTTTTAAATCGGGGAAGTTATAATATAATAGATCATATAGATAAGAAACAGGTTCTTCCTTTATTACTTCAACATACTTATCGACCAAGAGGTGCTGAGTTACTTTCTAAAACTTTGAGTTTATTAGATAAACTAGTTCATTGTGTAGAATTTTATTCCCTTTTTTGCAATCAAGATTTAGATGCAGCATCTGTTTCTTATGAGGGAATGTGTAGAAAAGAGAGGTGAAAATATGAAATTAAAAAGTGAATGGATTACTTATGATACAGATGGGGAACAAATTTTAGTAGCAACTAATGGTTTTTCTGGTATTGTGCGTAATAACCATACAGCTATGTTTATTGTAAATTGTTTAAAAAAAGAAGTAACTGAACAAGAAATCATAGAAGCAATATTAAATCAATATGATGTTTCTAGGAATATTGCTGAGAAAGATGTTAAAAAATTTTTAGAGCAGTTACGTAATATTGGAGCATTAGATGAGTCATAATAGCAAATTTTAAAAGATTTATGTGGAGGTGGAAGAATGAAATTAGAAGGAATAGATAAACAATATTATTATTTTTTTCTACTTCTATCTTCTTTATTAAATAATAAATCTTTAAAACAGAAAAAATTAGAGTGTTTAGATTTAGATTCGCTCTATCGTTTAGCAAACTGGCATAGTTTAACCATTTTAATATGCTGTGCTTTAGAACAAAATGAATTGTTTTTTAATGCCTCTGATTCTACGAAAAAAAGTTGGAAAGATATGAAAAACCAACTCATTCGAAAGAGTATATTAATGGGATATGAAAGACAAAAATGATTTCTTTTTTTGAAAAAAATAAAATATGGTATATGCCATTAAAGGGTTGTGTGATTGAAAAAATATATCCAGAAATAGGTTCTCGCGAAATGGTGGATAATGATATTTTATATGATTTTAAATATCAGAAGGAAGTAAAAACATATATGATAGAAAATGGTTATTCTGTTGAAAAGATGGGAGCTAGTCATCATGATACTTATATCAAGTTACCATTTTATAGTTTTGAATTACATACTTCTTTATTTGGTGTTGGTCATAAAGATATTTTTGTTGATTATTATAAGAATCTAAAAGATAAAATGATTAAAGATGAGAACCATGATTATGAATATTATTTAAGTGATGATGACTTTTATATTTATATGATTGTGCATAATTATAAACACTATGAAAATGGAGGTATAGGATTTCGAGCATTATTAGACATTTATCTTTATTGGAATAGTAAAAAGACAAATCTACATATGGATTATATTCAACAAGAATTAGAAAAATTAGGTGTCTTAGAATTTCAAGAAAAATGTAAAAATTTATCTGAAAAATTATTTTGTTATCCTCCTAAATTCAAACAATTATCTTTTGAAAATTTAAAATTAATGTCTTATATGGATGTATCAGGTAGTTCTGGATTGGTTGGAAATCGAGTAGAAAACCGATTCTTAAAAGATAATGAAGAAGGATGCAAAAATGGTAAATTAAAATATTGTATAGAAAGAGTATTCCCAGAAAAAAAGTTTATGCAAGAATATTTCCCTTTCTGTGGTAATCATCAATGGTTTATTCCTATCTTTTATGTGTATAGATTAGCAGTTATTTTATTCACTCGTCCACAGAATATAAAGAGGGAATGGTTAGCAGTTCATAATGTAAATTATCGAAGTAGAAAAGAAAAGGATAATCAAATCTATTATTATTTAGATCAAATGGGACAGTTAACTGATTCATTAAAGATAAAAATTCTTTCTTCTTCCTTTAAGAAAAATTGGGGATATTGTATGGATTTTGAAAATCCAGTTTCTCTAAATCAAAAATTAATGTGGTTGAAAGTATATTATCAAAACCCATTATTAGAGAAGTATTCTGATGTTCTTGCTTTAAAAAAACAGGTAGAAAAGGTGGTTGGTCTAAATCATAGTATACCAGTTATCCATTCTTGGAAGAAACCATCTGATATTGATTTTACAAAATTACCTAATCAATTTGTTTTAAAGATGAATTGGTCTAATAATTTTCGTATTGTTGTGAAAGATGCAAAGGAGATAAATGTTGAAAAAATAGTGAATCAGTTAAAAGAATGGATACTTCCCTATAATAACGATTATTATACTTCTTTTAATATAGGATATAAAAATATAACGCCAATGATTTATGCGGAAAAATATATTTCTGAGATGGCTAATCAAGGCAAAACTTATGATTATCAGTTCTGCTGCTATAATGGTAAGTTAAAGCAAATAATTGTAGTTATGAATTCACTTAAAAAAAAGACTTTATTCCTTTTTGATTCAGAATTTCGTCTTATATCTAGTAAGAGGAAGAAAAGTATTAAAAAACCAAAACATTTTGAAAAAATGCAGTCTTTTGCAGAAAAATTATCGCAACTATTTCCATTTACTTGTGTACACTTATACGAAATAGGTGATGATATCTATATTGATAGAATGACTTTTGATTTGGAAGAAGAACAGGCTCTATTAAAATTAGGAGAATTAGATTTTAAATGGGGTGAAGATTTATCTATTACTAATTTCGATCAATTATACAAATAAACTTTATAATATTAGAAATCAAAAGAGAAGAAAGATAATTGCAAATGATTTATTATAAGGGAAGAAAAGAAAGTAGTGAAATTGATTATTATTACAAAGAAAAATAGTAAAGCATAATATAAATGTAAAATATATAAATGAAAGAGGTATTGTCAATGAAAACTTTATCGGAAAAAATTATTAGTAGATATAATTATTCCAAAATTAGAGATTATGTTGAGAATGATCTATTCAGATTAATTGAATTAGGAATTAAACTTACATGTTTATTACCTCCAGGAGCAGAAAGACGAATATTTTTATTAGAAAATGTAAATGAAAGTAAAAGCAGCGAATCGAAGCAAGAAAAATACATTGAAAAAAAAGATTACATAGAAAGAGAAATAAAAAAAGAAATGGAAAAAAATAAAGATTCGTTTAACTTAATGACTGAAGAAGAAATGATAATTTTTGAAGAAATATTTATTTATCAAAATACGGAACAAGGTATTGAAGAAAAATATTGTTGGTCGAAAAATAAAATAATTCATTTGAAAAAAAGTTTTCTAATAAAGTATGCTTTATCTAAAGGTCAAGACTTTGAAAAATAAATAATATAACACATTATATAACGCATTGGGTGATGTGTTTTTTATTTTGAAAAAATATGAAATAAAAGAATTATAGAGCAATAATTTATATAATGTTGAGGTAACGACGAGGATTGTTAATGGTGAGAATAGTTATAAATAGGTGTATTTTCAGTAAATATAGATTATTTAAAAGACAAACTAGATAGATGTAAAAAGATGCTTTAGAAGATTTTGAATGAGTATGTTTTAAATAACTTGAGACTTAAAAAAAGAAGAAATAGAAAGATAAAGCAGAAAACATTTAGTTTAGATTGGCTAAAAAAAATTAGTAAAATTTGATTTTATTAACAGAATAATAGTAGATGAGTTTATTGATAATATTTATGTATATGAAGATAAAAAGATAAAAATAAATTTTAAATGAAATGATCAATATAATGAAGTTATTAAGTATCTAAAATTTATAAAAAATATGATATAATGAATTAGTAGTTTAACTAAAAAAAGAGGTGTTTTATGTCAAATTCAACCGAAAATCAAAAGTTTCAAAAAACCGTAATCAACCATTATCCTGGTCATATGGCTAAAACTAAAAGATTAATAAAGGAAAAGTATGACTTAATTGATATAGTATATGAAGTTATTGATGCTAGATGTCCTTTATCTTCTAAAATAAAGGATATTGATGAATTATTAAAAGATAAACCAAGAATTCTTATTATGAGTAAGAAGGATTTATGTGATATGAGTGTTACTAATAAATGGGTTAAGTATTATGAAGATAAGGGTTATTATGTTTTTTTAACTAATTTAAATGAAAATAATAGTGTTCAAGGAATTATTGATTTAACACATAAAATTACCTTAGAATTACAAGAAAAAAGAGAAAATAAAGGATTAAATAAAAAAGAAATTAGAGCTTTAGTAGTAGGGATACCTAATGTTGGTAAGTCAACACTAATTAATAGAATGGTTGGTAAAAAAGTAGCTGTTACAGGGAATACGCCAGGAGTTACTAAGAATTTATCTTGGTTAAAAACAAGTAGTAATATATTATTACTTGATAGTCCAGGTATTTTATGGCCAAAGTTAGATGATGAAGAAGGGGCATTAAATTTAGCAAGTATTGCGGCAATACCAAGAGATGTTTTACCGGTTGATAAAGTAGCTATTCATATTTTAAATAAATTAGATAAATATTATAATAATATTTTAAAAGAACGATATAATTTAGATTATATTGATAATGATGATTTAGTTAGTGTTTATGAACATATTGGAAAGAAGATAGGAGCGATTGTATCTGGGGGAGAAGTAGATTATGATCGAGTTAGTAAAGCTATTTTAGATGATGTAAAAAATGAACGAATTAAAGAAATAACATTGGATAGGATTGATTAATTTATGAATGAAACATTTAAAGAATTATTTTATAATAAATTAGGTTTAGATAGTATGACGTTAGATATGCAAAGAGATTTTTTAAAAGCAATGAGTGATTATTTAGATCATGGAAGAAGTAATAAAAATAATGGACGTACTTTGCAGTTTGTGGCTAAACAATTAAGTGGTTTAATTACTTTTTTGGAATGCTTAGATTATAATCAAGAAGAAATAGTAAGAATTATAACTAATTTTCCTAGTATTTTAAATACTGTAGAGGATTTATATAATAAGTATTTATTACTTGGAGTAGTAGAAAATTCCGTAGAAAATAATATTAGAAGAGATAAATTACTTAATAAAACTAAAGAATTTATGGTAGGATTTAATAAGATTTATGCTAGATATAAACTAATTTGTGAAGCTGGTTACGGTAGGATAGGATGGAATGCTTTAGTTCATGCTTCTGATAGAGAATTTTCCAAAATTTTTGTTTATGGTTCATATAGAAAAAGTTATCAACTTTTTTCTAGTCAAGAAGCAGTTATTGAGTGGTTAAAAAATGTTGATGCTACGGAATGTGATATTGAGTCTTTAAAAACTTTGGATGTTAATAAGGAGTTAGTTAGTAAATATGAAAAAAGAACTAAAGGAATCAGTTGATTTATTGAAGTATGAAAAAGATTTATATGAAAAAGGGTTTACTTTAATAGCTGGAGTTGATGAAGCAGGACGTGGTCCCCTTGTAGGACCGGTTGTAGCCGGAGCAGTTATTTTACCAAAAGGATATTTCTTAGAAGGTTTAATTGATAGTAAACAATTAACAGAGAAAAAAAGAGATAAATTTTATGATATTATTATGAAAGATGCTGTTGCAGTTGGTGTTGGAGTAGTTGATGCCAAAAAAATAGATGAAATAAATATTTTAGAAGCTAGTAGGTTGGCTATGAAGTTAGCTATTGAGAATTTAAAAATTAAACCTGAATATGTTTTAAGTGACGCAATGAAACTTAATAATATAGATATTCCTTATACGGATATTATTCATGGTGATGCATTATCATTATCAGTAGCAGCAGGTAGTGTTATAGCTAAAGTTACAAGAGATAGAATGATGTATGAATTAGATAAAAAATATCCAGAATATGGTTTTGCTAAACATAAAGGTTATCCAACTAAATTGCATTTAGAAAATATAAAAAAATATGGTTTATTAGAAAATTATAGGTTTACATATAAACCGGTTAGTGATTTAATTAAAGAGGCAAAAGGAGTTGTAAGAAAATGAGAGTCTTTTATAATAATGTATTTAAAAATTATTTTTTATTAACACTTACTTTATTTATTGAAGAGATTATATTTAGAGCTGTTATGAATTTAACAATTTTAGATTGGTCATTACTGAGAATATTTATTGGGATTAATATTATTGCTTTAGTATGTTCAGCTATTTTTTCATTTTTTGGTAGAATTATTAGTAATATATTAAGTTCTGTGTTAGCATTAGGATTATCAGTTTATTCGGTAATGCAAGCGGGATTTAAAAATTTTATTGGAGTATTTATGTCTTTTGGAACTGTTTCACAGGCTGAAGCGGTTCAAGATTTTATTGGTGATTATATTAGCAGTTTTAATTGGACTTATTGGTTAATTTTGATTCCTGTTGCAGTTTTAATTTTATTTTATATATTTTTTGATCATCGTATTAAAGTTTTAGAAAGAAATGATGCTATTGATTTTTCTGATAAGTTTGATTCAGAAGAAAGAAAGGAATTAAATGATAAATTACTTGCTAAGAAAAGAAGAAAAAGAGTTATTAATGGTAAGATAAATGCAATAGTTGTTGCTGTTATTTTAGGAGTAGTTTATTATTCATCATTAACTATAGCATTTATGCAAAATCCTTTACAGTTAAAAACAACAAGAGAATTATTTAGACATCCTGATATCCCTGATATTGCAATGAGTCAGTTTGGAACTAGTATGTATTTATTTGTTGATGTTAAATCTCTTGTATTGCCTAGTCAAGAATTAGAAGAAAGTGGTTATGATGATGGATATGTTAAACAAGAACAAGTTATTAGCGATTATACAAGAAGGATAGATGATACATTATGGGAGCAAGTTGCTAATAATGAAAAGAGAACTGATTATAAGAGATTAAATAATTATTTTTTAAGTCAAGAAATAACTGATAAAAATGATTATACAGGTATTTTTAAAGATAAAAATTTAATTGTTATAATGATGGAATCAACAAATAATATAGTATTAGATGAAAGATTCTTTCCTAATATGCATAAATTATATACGGAAGGTTGGTCTTGGACTAATAATTATAGTCCTCGTAATTCTTGTTCAACAGGTAATAATGAAATGGGTGGTATGGTATCATTATTTACCATAAATAATAGCTGTACGGCTAATATTTATAAGAATAATGTCTATCCACAAGCAATCTTTAATTTATTTAATAATGCTGGTTATACAACAACTAGTTATCATAACTATACAGAGAATTTCTATTATCGTTCAACAATTCATAAGAATATGGGAAGTGGACATTATTATGGGGTTCAAGAGCTTGGAATACCATATTCAAATGAATATAAAGAATGGCCAAGCGATGTAGCTTTAGTTGAGAAAATGTTAGATATTACAAAAGATCAAGATAAGTTTATGGTTTGGATGACTTCTGTTACAGCTCATCAACCATATACACAAAGTAGTGAATATGGAGATAAGTATCTTGACTTATTTAAAGATACTGGTTATGATATATCACTTAAGAGGTATTTATCTAAATTAAAGGAATTTGATAATGCAATTGGTACATTGCTTGATGGCTTGGAGGAACAAGGTAAGTTGGATGACACAGTAATTGTTCTTTATGGAGACCATTATCCTTATGGACTTAATAAGAGTGTTTTAAATACTTATTTTGATTACGATGTAACAGTAGAAAATGAAACAGATAGAATTCCGTTTATTATTTATAATCCAGGTATTAAAGGTGAAAAACATGATGAATATACTAGTTATATAAATATTACACCAACAATAGCTAATTTATTTGATTTGAATTATGATCCAAGATTATATGCGGGACATGATTTATTTTCTAGTACTTATACTGATCGTGTTATTTTTGCTGATGGATCTTGGAAAGATAAAAAAGCTTTTTATAATGCAGCAACTGGTAAAATAAATTATGTTAGAGAAGATGATACTTATACAATGGAAGAATTAAAAGCTATTAATCAAGTTATTAATGATAAGATTTCGATGTCTAATTTAGCTATTAAAATTAATTATTTTGATTATTTAGAAAAGGAAAAAGAAAAATATAGAGCTCAATCAGTAGATATGAAAGAGAATGTTAGTGAGGAAAAAACGGAATAATTTATTTTTTAAGAACATAAAGAAAGGAAACATGATATGAAAAAGTTAGTTATAGTGGAATCTCCAAGTAAAAGTAAAACAATTGAAAAATATTTAGGAACTGATTATAAGGTAGTTGCTAGTATGGGACATATTAGAGATTTAGCTACAACTGGTAAATTTGGATTAGGTGTTGATGTTGAGAATGACTTTAGTCCTTCGTATATTCCTATGAAAGGTAAAAGTAAAGTTATTAAAGAATTAAAAAAATTAAGTAAAGAATCAGAACATATTTATTTAGCTACTGACCCTGATCGTGAGGGAGAAGCAATTAGTTGGCATTTAAAGGAAGCTTTAGGTTTAAAAAAGAATTATGAAAGAGTTACTTTTAATGAAATAACTAAAGATGTTATAATAGATGCTTTCAGTAATCCTCGTGATATTGATATTGATTTAGTAAAAAGTCAAGAAACAAGAAGAATTTTAGATCGTATTATCGGTTTTAGATTGTCAAAATTAATGCAATCTAAAACTGGTGGTAAGAGTGCAGGACGTGTTCAAAGTGTAGCTTTAAAATTAATTGTTGATCGCGAAAGAGAAATAGAAGCTTTTATACCTGAAGAATATTGGACAATTACAGCAATATTTGAAAAAATGGAAGCTAATGCTGATAAATACAAAGGTAAAAAATTAGAATTAAAAACAGAAGAAGAAGCACAACATGTAATTGATTCTTTAGATGAATTGTTTGAAATAGTAGATATTGAATGTAAAGAAAAAACGAAAAAAGGAGTTATGCCTTTTAAAACTAGTACTTTACAACAAACTGCTGTTAATAAACTTAATTTTGCTAGTAGTAAGACAATGCGTATAGCTCAAAAATTATATGAAGGTGTTGATATAGGTAGTGAGACAGTTGGTTTAATTACTTATATGCGTACTGATAGTGAAAGATTAAGTCCAGTATTTATAAATGAAGCATTTAAATATATTAAAGAGACTTATGGAGAAAGTTATGTAGGACATGTTAAAGTTCCTAAAAAGACAGAAAATATGCAAGATGCTCATGAAGGTATAAGAGTAACAAGTCCTTATCGTACACCAGAAAGTTTAAAAAAATATTTATCAAGTGATGAGTATAAGTTATATAGTTTAATTTATGCGCGTAGTTTAGCAGCTTTAATGGCTGATGCAAAAGTTAAAGCTACTTCTGTTACCTTGATGAATAATGATTATGAGTTTAAAGCTAATGGTAGTATTTTAGTATTTGATGGTTATTTAAAAGTATATGGTAATTATGAAACATCAGAAGATGTTGTGTTGCCTTCATTAGATGGAGTTAAGACTTTAATAGCTGATGATGTTTTAAAAGAACAACATTTTACAAAACCAGCTCCAAGATATACCGAAAGTTCTTTAATAAAAGAATTAGAGAAATTAGGTATTGGTAGACCTTCTACTTATGCGACTATAATGGAGACAATAAAAGCACGAGATTATGTAACTGTTGAAGATAAAAAGTTTATTCCAACAACAATTGGTATAGAAACAACTGATAAGTTACAAGAAGGCTTTAGTGATATTATTAATGTTGAATATACAGCTAATATGGAAACAGAATTAGATGAAATAGCTGAAGCTAAAATAAATAATGTTACAGTATTAAAAGATTTTTATAATAAATTTGAACCTTTAGTAGAGGATGCATTTAAACATATGGAAAAGAAAGAAGCAACACCGACGGGAGAAAATTGTCCAGAGTGTGGAAGTCCATTAGTAATTAGAAATGGTAGATATGGAGAATTTGTAGCTTGTTCTAATTATCCAGAATGTAAGTACATAAAAAAAGAAGAGGTAGAAGTTAAAGAAGTAGGGACTTGTCCTAATTGTGGTGGAAAAATTGTGGAAAAGAAAAGCCGTAAAGGTAAAGTATTCTATGGTTGTAATAATTATCCAAAATGCAAAACAGCTTATTGGTATATACCAATAAATAGAATGTGTCCAGAATGTAATAATATGTTACTTGATAAAGGTAAAAAAATTATATGTAGTAATGATGATTGTACTTATGAAGAAGATAAATAATATCTTCTTTTTTTGTCTAATAA
>CANQFI010000013.1 GCA_947598455.1 uncultured Bacilli bacterium
TTCGTCCAGTAATATCATTAAAATCTGGAACTAAGTATAAGAATGGTACTGGTACTTTATTTGATCCTTATATAATAGATACTACAGAATAATAATTAAATCGTAAGAAAGGAGGAAAATAATATGTTAAAAAAGTTAATAAAAAATAAAAAGATATTAATAGGAATAATATTATTATTTATAGTTTTTATTACTTATATATTAAGAGTGTCTTTATCAGCAGAATTTGAAAATGATGTTGAAGTAAGACCAGAATCTGATTTAACATATTATTTAAATATTTCTTATGATGGTATAGATAAGTATGGATTTACATCTAGTGATGAAAAAATTGCTAGTGTTAATAGTGGAATTATTTATGTTGAAGACGTACTTCCTGAAGGTTTAACCTTTAATGGCTTTGTTGAATCTACTGATGGTACTTTTGGTGCAACTAATAGAAATAATGATGGCGTATGTCCAGGATATGTTGTAGATGATTCAGAAGACTTTAAAGAAGGAAATAATAACTATCATGGACTACATTATGATTCAACTACAAGAAAGGTAACTTTTAAGGTTAAAAACTTACAAGCTGGTTGTGTATTAACTATTGGTATTAAAACTGTTACGCCTCCAGTTGATGATCCAGATACTGAAGAAAAAGAAAACAGAAGAGATTTTTATAACTTTGCTACTGGTAAAGAAGGAGCTTTAACTGTTAACTCTAATACTGTTCATGTATGGATGGGCGATGAAAAAGTTGAATTATTTACTGTTACTTATGAATACGACGATGAAGGTGCTCAACCAGGTAATCGTCCACAATTGCCTTCATCAATGCAATATATGGCTGGTTCTAAGGTAGGAGTTGCTTCTGATGTAAATATTGAAGGATATACATTTAGTGGTTGGAAATCTAGTGATGTAACTATTAACTCTGATGGAACATTTACAATGCCAAGTAAGAATGTAACTTTAGTAGGTAGTTTTACAGAAAATCCAAAATATAATGTTACATATAGAATAGATGGTGAAATGCCTGAAGATTATGTATTACCTTTAACCAAGGAATATTACAAAGGAGCCACTGTTAAGTTAGATAGTACAAGAATAGGAGAAGTCTTTGGTAATTATCGTTTCTTAGGTTGGATAATTGAAGATAATGATATTAATAAGATAGATGGTGAATACTTTGAAATGCCTGATAAAAATGTAACAATAGTTGGTAAGTTTGAAGAAATGAAATACAATGTTGAGTATAAATTCCAAGGAAAAATAATTCCTCCGGAAGCAGATGAATTATTACCAGATACAAAAGAGTACTCTTTTGGTAGTGAAGTATCTTTAGAGGAAGTAAAAGATATTCCAGATGGCTATGATTTCTTAGGTTGGTATAGTGATGACACTTTTACAATGCCAGCTGAAGATGTTACTATTTATGGTGAATGGAAAGAATTATCTGGTTATTTTAGACCTGATATTACCAAAGAAATTATTAATAAAAAAGATTATTATTATCCAGGTGATATTGTTGAATATAAAATAATGGTTACGAATAATGAAGATTTTGATTTAACAGATGTATATGTTAAAGAAAATAATGAAAATGCTTATTTTACTATGTATTATGACGATTCAGCATCATCTGACTTATATTTTATTGAATCATCTAATATTGTACGTATTCCTAATTTAAAATCTAAATCATCTGTTCAAATAAGAGCAGTGTACCATGTAACTGATAAAGATCGTGGAACCATTAAGAATGAAGTTGAAATAATTGGTGCTAGTACTAAAAATAATTATGAATTAGATATAGAAAATGGTTTAACAGCTAGCGCTAGTTTTGAAACAGTAGCTTCATTAACAATAGAAAAGAAAGTTAATGGTAATTATGATGATAAAGTATTTAATATTAAGATTGAAGGTAATAATTTTTCGTCTACTGCTCGTTTAAAAAGAGGTGAAAGTAGAACCTTCTATTTAAAACCAGGTGATTATAAAGTTACAGAAATAATTCCTCAAGAATACAACTTAGTAAGTGTTGAAGGAATCATTAATTCTAATGCTCAAATTTTTAAATTAGATAATAAAGATAATTATAAAATTACATTTACTAATGAATTTGTTAAAAAAGGATTCTTTCATGCATCTAGTGAAATTGTAAATAAAATAAATCATAAAGTATACGTTATCTATTATGATTATGATCGAATAGAAAAATTAAGAGAAGTTTATCAGCCTAATTATATAATTAAACCTTTTGAAGAAGTAGGAATAAATGAACCTGTTTCAAGTAATAGTTGTAGTTTTGATATAAAGAAAAATTTATATTATTCATTTGATGAAGAACTTAGTGCTGGTAGTATTTTAAATAAAAATTATAAGTTTAATATTGATTTATATCCGATGCCAGGAACATTAATTTGTCCAGAACAATAATAGTACTTAAGGAAGGGATAATATGTTAAAAAAATTAAAGAATAAAAAAATATTATTACTAATTTTAATATTGTCAATAAGTACAATAGCGGTTACTTATGCTTTATTCTTTTCTAGTACTGATATAGTTAATAAGTTTCATACTTTAACTTATTATGTAACATTGGAAGAGGAATTTCATAATGATTGGGGTACCAAGAAAGTTGTAATAAAGAATAATGATGAAAATGCTAATTTATTATTAAGAATTAATTATATAGAGTATTGGGAATATTTTGAATGTATGAGTGATGAAGAAGATTGTCCTTCAGAAGATATATTATCTATTCCTTTAAGTAATACTTATAATAATGTAGATGTTGCTACTAAGGGATGGACAAAAAGTTTTGAAAATGATTTTAAAGATGGTAATGATGGTTATTACTATTATGAGAAGATTTTTAAACCTAATTCTTCAGTAGAAATATTAGAAACAATTAATTTTAATGATGAGTTAATAAAAGATAATGATTTATATAATAAATATTCCAATGCTGATTATGAATTAACTTTTGGCTATGAAGCCATACAAGCTACAGAAAAAGCAGCTAAGAAGTTATGGGATAAAGATATAACTATTAATGGAGACAATGTTGAATGGAAATAGTTAAAAGAATAATTCATTACTTATCATACGTTATTTATTTTTTAATATTAGTATTTGTTTTAATAGAAATTCCAATATTGTTTGGTTATAAACCATTAATTATATTATCTGGTTCAATGGAACCTAATTATAAAGTTGGTAGTATTATATATTATCATAAAGTAGAAAAGGATGATTTAAAGAATAAAGATGTAATTACTTATAAGATGGATGATGGAACTTATATAACACACAGAATAATTGATGTAGATGGTGATTATTTTGAAACTAAAGGAGATATGAATGATAAGGAAGATCCAGTAAGGGTAAAGTATAGTAAAATAGTAGGAAAAGCAACTAATTGGAGTATACCTTTTATTGGTTATGGTTATATTTTATTTTTAAGATACCATACATTAATTATTTTAATAGTAACAATTATTTTATTTTTAGAATTTTGGTATTCTAATAGTAAGTTTTTTAGTAATAAGAAGGAGGAAATGTTATGAAAAAAATGAATAAGAAACCGTTAATTGCTATAGCTTTAATAGCTTTAATTGGCATTATTGGAGGAACTTTTGCAATTTTTAGTAGAACAGTAGAGATACCAAATTTTTTTAAAACAGGTGTTTTCAAAAATACGATTACTGAGACATTTACTAGTCCTAATGACTGGACTCCAGGTACAACAACTCCTAAAACGATTGCTGTTACAAATGATGGTAATATTCCAATTGTAGTTCGTGCTCATTACATAGAAAAATGGACTTCACAAAATGGTAATGATTTACAATTAACAAAGGATGGTAAACCTTTAGTTACAATTAATTTGGATAATCAAGAATCTTGGACAGAAAAAGAAGAATCTAATATTAAGTATTATTATTATAATTATATTCTTGGCCCTGGAGATTCAATTGATTCATTTATTGAGTCAGTAACATTTAATGAAGATATTGATTTTACTGATGAAATTAAATGTAATAAAGTTGAAAATGAAGGTAAAGTAACAACAACATGTTTATCTGATGAAAATGGATATTCAGGTGGAACTTATACATTAACGATTATTGTTGACGTAGTTCAATATGATGGTTATGCAAATTATTGGGAGACGGAATTTGAAGTAAAAGAAAAAAAGTAATTAATTAAATAAAGTTTTATTAGGAATTTTAAAATAATGGAGGAATAAAGATGAAGAAATTATTAATGATATTAATAGTTATAATGATAACTTTTATGAATTTTGTCTATGCAGAAGAAGAGAATAAGTTATTTTTTACTAGTAAAGATGATCGTTTGTACTATAAAGCAAAATTATTAGATAGTGATTCATTTATGAATTACAGTGATATGATTCCTGGTAAGACATATAAAGATAAACTAATTATTAAGAATGAAAGTAAAGATACTGATTATACTTTATATTTTAAAGTAAAAGAAGTAGAGAATACTAAATTAGCAAATGAATTGTTAGATAATTTAGATATGAAAATTTATTTAGATGATAAGTTAATATATAATGGAAATATTAGAGGAGAAAGCTATGATATAGGTGGTACTAATTTAAAGGATGCTATTAAGTTAGGAGAATTTAAAACAGATGAAGAACATAACTTGGTTGTTGAAACATCATTAAATTTTGAATATGATAATGTTGAGAATACTGATATAGCTACTATAAATTGGGAATTTTATGGTGAATATAATGATGCTATATATCCATTAATTCCTGATACATCAGATAATATAATGAGAATAGTTATCTTATTATTTATTTCATTAGTTTTAATAGCTTTTATATTAGGAATATTAAGGTATGGTAAGAAATGTAATTGAAATACAATAATATAAGATTTAAAAGATATAGTTAAGGTCAATAAAAAATTAGTTTATAACGTATAGAGATATGTAGCCAAATATCAAGAAGTCAACTCTTGTCATAGTAGTAAAGAAATATAGAAAAATATAAAACCCGAAGGACAAGATGTTAGATAGTATCTATTATGAAACACGAGGAAAATAATAAAAAGCCAGACGAGTAAAAGAAAAACTTTTGTTTACAAAAGTATATTTGAAAAAGAGGGTAGTAAGTAGTAGGTGGCTTATTTTCATTACGTAAAGTAGTAACAACAAGATATATATTAAAGAACTATCGTATACTGAACAGTATATATGGATGATGTAAGAGGACAACAATTAGTCATTGCATCATACTAGATTTTATAAAAGTTTGTGAGGAGTTAGAATTTTTCTAGATAAACTAGATTCCCAAAAATACTTAATAAAGAATATTTAAAAATTAAACAATAATACATATAGCTTAACTTTCTAAAATATGTTATAAATATCTTAGGAGGTATTCGTATGCAAATATTTTCAATAATTTTAACTATTTTATTTTTAATTATATTAGTAACTTATTTATTTGTTGCATCAAAAAGAAAAACCTTAAAAAATATTTTTTGCTTAATTACTAATATAATTACATTTATTATGACATTTATTATTACTAAGTTAGTAGTTACTTTACTTGGTAATAAAATAGCTCTTTCTATAAGTTCAACTATTAAAGAAATGCTTAACATAACTAAAGAAGAATGGGTAAAAGATAATTCTGTCGATCTAATTTCGAAATTTATTATCAATATAGCAATAGGTTTAATAAGTTTCTTTATAATTTTTATAATTATATATGTTATATCTCATCTCATAAAGAGATTAATCTTTAAACTAAAAACAAAAGAACTATATAGTAAATATCAATCTAAAAAAGAAGATAATAAATTAGTTAATCTAGGTATTGGTTTAGTTTCATTTATTATAATTTCTTTTGCTTTCTTATATCCAATTGGTACTATTGTTAAAATTGCCGTTGATTCAGCTGATAAAGTTTCTTATACATTTCCAAATGAGGTAAAACCATTATTTAATAATCCGATTTTAAGATTATATGCTAATGGTGTAAGTGAGTTCTTTTTTAATCAAGTAACCAAAACTAAAGATAACAATCATACTATTAATACAAGTAATGAAATAAAAGGCTTTACTGTTATAACATTTGCAGCCACAAATATCGATAATACTAATGACATTAAGAAAAATACTACCTTAATTAAAGATACTTTTAATGACACTTATTTAGCGCCAACATTTGTTAGTGAGCTTTGTGCTAATGCTGCATATAATTGGAAAAATAATGGTTCATTTATGGGCCAAACAATTGACTTACCAACTGATAGTAGCCGAGAAATATATCTAGATTTATTTGATATTATGAGCAAATGGGAAAGAGAAGACTTAATAAATAATATTGATTCATTATTTGAACTATATGATATTTTAAATAAATACGAAGTCTTAAATAATGATAAAAAATTAATTGATATTTTATCAGATGATCAATTTACTGAAGAATTATTCCTATGTCTATTTAATAATGAAGATTTAAAATCAGTAATTGCTTCCTTTATGAATTATGGTATCAAAGAATCATTAAAAAGCTTAAATATAACTACTGACATTAACTATGTTGAAACAGCTCAAGTTATGGATATGTCTAATGATGAAATCAAAAATGAAGCTCGAATATTTTCTTTAACAATCAGACAATTAGTTATATTAAACGATTCTAAAGGTAAAACTCTTTCTAAACAAGAATATCAAGAAATTCTTAATAATTTAAGTGAGATAAAAAATAGTAAATTGTTTAGTGGATCACTATATAATATTTTAAATAAACTATTAATAAATTATGTTTAATCAAAAATAAATAAATATACATAAATAAAGTGGACATATGTCTGCTTTTTTATGTAATAAATTATTTTTATAAATGTAATTATAACCATTTCATTTTATTTATCTTATAATATTTAATTGCTTTATAATATAAATAAGGTGGTGATAATATGTTTCAATTAAAATGGAATGATGATTATTCTAAAACAATTAGTGATATTCCTTATTGGCGTACTGAAAATGATATACCATCTAATATTATCGATTTTATTACTAATAATTCTGATAATATTATTATTCGTCAAAATTTTCATTCTATCTATTATTGTGGTAAATGCCTAACTACGTTAAACAAAGAAGGTTTTTGCTCTAAATGTCAAAAAAAGCATCGTCTTCCTGATGAAAATGAAACATCATATTACTATGGCAAAGATATATATATAGCGAGATATAGATATTCTCACAATGATTATGACTATTCTCACAATGTCAATTATTATGTTTTTAATATAGATAATGATAATATTTATTTGTATTATTTAACTGATTTAATCACCTATGAACCAGCTTTAACTAACGGCTATGTAAAGAAAAGCCACATCGTTATTAACAATTCCTATCTTATTGAAAAAGACGGCCTTACTGATTTAGAAGCTAATAATTATATTCCTTTTACTGAAGTTGCTAAGTACTTAGAAAAATACAGTTCTAAAAAAAATGTATATCGTGATTTAACTCAAAGAGTTTCTTTTTATAATATTTTAGAAAACCAAGAAGCTTTTATTTATCCTGATAATTTATGTGATTTAAAAAATACTATTTATAAATATAGTCGTTTATGGGAAGCTACAGATACATTAGTCAAAAAAAATAATATTAGTGTTATAATGCTAACTCTATTTCCCTTGTATTATCCCCAATTTGAATATTTAATAAACTATCATTTATATACTTTAGCAATTGAAAATCCTGATTGGTTTGATAAAGGACATAACTTTAAAGAAATATTTGGCATAGATAAAAAATATCTATCATTTATAGCTAAAAATGACTTTGATTATTCTAATCTTTTAGTTATGCAAATATATCCAACAACAGATCTTGATACTATTCAATTTTTTAGTGATTGGTTAGAACCATATTATCCATTTATATGTGAAATAGTAAAAGATTATAAAGTAAATCTTAAGGAATTAAAAGAATATTTACGTTCAATGGAAGACGAATGCTTTTTACCTGAATATGTTGATTACTTTACTATGGCTAAAGAAGTTCATCTTGATTTAAAAGAAAAAAATGTTTTATATCCCCAAAATCTTTTAGAAGCCCATAATAATTTATATGAACAAATTGAAGTTTTAGATGATCCAGAAATAAATGAAGCAATAAAAAATCTCGCCAACTTACTAGCCATTAACAAATATGAAGATGATACATATGTCATTTATCCTGCTGCTTCCATTGCCGATTTAGTTGATGAAAGTAGGCAACAAAAAAATTGTGTTCGTACATATTATAAAAAGATTGCCAATTACGAATGTCAAATTTATTTTATGCGTTATAAAACAGATATTACTAAATCTTTTGTTACAATTGAAGTTCAAAATGGCGCTATAGTTCAAGCACGTATAAAATATAACGAATCTCCACCAGATGAAGTAATTACTATCCTTCGTGAATGGGAGAATAATTTAATTCCTATTATTACTGAAGAATAATATCTTTACATTTAATATTCAAATTATAAAAATCATATTATATTTATAAAAAAGATATATCCTTTAATTCAAAAAGAAAAACATTTTTTTAAATAACCTTTTTAATTATCACAAAAATATAAATCCTTCTTTTTAAATAAATTAAAATTTTGTAACTATTAAGCTATTTAAAAAGTTAATATAGTAGAACCGGTTCAAAAGAAGGTGCAATATGACAGATAAGTTTTTAGAAGTATATAACAAATACAAAAATGATATATATCGTCTTGCTATTAGCTATACAAAAAATATAAAAGATAGTGAAGATATTATGCAGAATGTCTTTTTCAAGTATTATCGCAAGATGTCTAAAATAAAAGATTCATTAATAAAAAGATGGTTAATTAAAGTGACTATCAATGAATATAAAACATCTTTAACATCACCTTGGAAAAATAAAGTTCAATCACTAGTAGAAAATATTAGTGCTAAAGAAAAAAGCGATATATCATTTGTTGAAGCCTTTTCCAAATTATCTAAAAAAGATTCATTAATTATACACTTATATTATTATGAAGGTTACAAAATAGCGGAAATTTCTAAACTACTAAAAATGAGTAAATCAAATATTAAAGTAAGACTTTATCGAAGTCGCCAAATATTAAAAGAATTTTTAAAGGAGGAATAATATGAAGTATAAAAATCAAATAAGTAAATATAATGTAGATAAAAAAATCGATAATGAAATATTAGATACTATTCATAAAAAAAATAGTAATTATAAATTAAAATATTTTTTTGTACTTGCTGTACTATTTATTTCTATTACAACAACAATTGTCAACGCTGACAGTATAAAAGATTTTATCAAAAACTTAGGTAGTAAGACTATTGAAAGCAATGATCAGGAAGTTACATTAAGTGAAATTAAGATTACAAATACTGTTCTAGATAATCTTATTATTGATCCAAAAGATATCTACGAAGAAATAAATAATATCACATTAGAAGATATAAGAAAAATATCTAAAGTAAATATTTTAGGTTTTATTGAAGGAAATTATTCTTATTCATATGGAGATCTAAATAGTGAATCAAAAGTAGGAGCAATGCATATTAGCTTTGAAGTACCAATTGATTGCCAAGAAGAGTGTAAAGTTATTCAAGGACGTCATGATAAAGTTATTTATGGTAGTGCTGTTATATATACTAAAAATTATGAAGGAGATTTAAGTGATACTGACGTTCATAATTATGGAAAAACAACTGTTTTACAAGAAATAGCTAATATAAAAACTCCAGTTATTATAATTAGTTCCCATCTAAATAATGATCCTAAAGAAGATTTAGTAATTGAAATATCTTTTAACTATAAAAATGTTTCATATCATATTACTGGTTATAATATTGAACAAGAAGAACTATTACAATATATTAACGATAATTTAAAATAAGAGCACTGGCTCTTTTTCTTTGTTTTTTACAAATAAATTGTCAAAATACATTATAAAAAACATATCAGAACAATTAATGTGATAAAATGAGAATATAAGGAGGACTACCATGAAAAAAAGTTTAATTGTAATTATAGTTATTATTGCTATTTTAGCAATCATTGGAATCGGGATTGGTTCATCTTATAATGGCTTAGTAACTTTAAAAGAAGATGTTGATAACCAATATTCCAATATAGAAGTTCAATTAGAAAGAAGAGCTGATTTAATTCCTAATTTAGTTAGTACTGTTAAAGGCTATGTTCAACATGAAGAAAAAACAATTGAAATGGTTACAACTGCTCGTGAACATTTACTTAATGCAAGTTCAATTGACGAAAAATCTCAAGCTAATGAAGAATTAACAAACGCTATTAATGCCTTAATGGTTGTTGTAGAAAATTATCCTGATTTAAAAGCTAGTGAAAACTTTATTAATCTTCAAGATGAATTGGCTGGTACAGAAAATAGAATATCAACTTCTCGTCGTGATTATAATGAAGCAGTAAAAGCATATAATACTAAAATTCAAAAATTTCCAAGTAATATAATTGCTGGAATATTTAATTTCGAAAAAGCGACTTATTTTGAAGTAGAAGAAAGTAAAAAAGAAAATCCAACTGTTGATTTTAGTTAAGAAGAGTTAATCTTCTTTTTTCTTATAGGAGGATGATATGAAAAAATTCTTTTTAGTTCTAACTTTTATCATTTTAAGTTTAGTTACTTATTTAAAAGTAAATGCTTTAGTAAAACCGACACCAGAGTTTTATGTTAATGATTATGCTAATATATTATCAGAGGAAACTGAAAAATATATTGTTGATAACTCTAGTAAATTAGAGGATGCTACTAAAGTTCAAATTGTAGTTGTAGCTATTAAAAATTTAGAAGGTCAAGATATTGAAACTTATGCTACTGATCTATTTCGTAATTTTGGTATTGGTAATGAAAAAGAAAATAATGGTTTACTTATTTTAATTGCTTTAGAAGAACGTGAAATTAAAGTAGAAGTAGGATATGGTTTAGAAGAAGTTATGACTGATGGGTTAGTTGGTCGCTACCTTGACAATTACTTTCAGCCTTATTTAAAACAAGATAAATGGGACGAAGGTGTAAAAGAAGGCTATATAGCTTTTTATCAAAAGATATGTGATTACTATCATATTGATTCTTCTATAATTGGCGAAACTAATCCCCATGCTTTAGCTGATGAAAAAACACCAGAATATAAAGATGCCGAACAAAAAAGTCTTGTAATTGGTCTTTTTCTTGGTATGGTATTTGGTCTATTTATTAGAAAAAATGGTAAAACAATAAAAAAGGTTCTTATCGTTCTATGTTGTATCGCCATAGTTGCTAATATTTATATTTTATATTTATATCATAAAATGTTTACAGGTTGGGATTTATTTCGTGAATTCTTTGCTGCCTTATGTATCGAATTCGTTTTATCACTAGTTGGTATAATTTTTACAACATTTATTATATATCCACGTCTTCATAGTGAATCCATAGGTGGTAGATTCTCTAAAAGCTCATCACATCATGGTGGCGGTGGTTCATCAGGTGGTGGAGGAGCTTCAAGACATTTTTAAATTAAAAGATGATTTTCATCTTTTTTTGTTCTTTAATATTTGTGGAAAAAAAATAATAGTGTGGATTTTAATTACTAAATTTTAGCCTTATCTTTGAATATTATTAAAATGTAGTTAAATTATTCAATTTTAAGTGAATAAATTTAATAAGGAGGAAAAAAATGAAAAAAGTTTTATTTACTGGTTGTGGAACAGCCATTGTTACACCATTTACTGAAGATGGGATAAATTATGAAGAATTTCAAAAACTAATTGAATATCAAATTGAAGGTCAAGCTGATGCTATTATAGTTTGCGGTACAACCGGCGAGTCATCTACAATGACTTTAGAAGAAAAAAAAGAATGTATTAAATTTGTTGTTGATACAGTTAACAAAAGGATACCTGTAATTGCTGGAACTGGTGGTAATAATACTGCAGCAGCTATAAGTTTATCTAAGTATGCTGAAAGTGTAGGTGCAGATGGTGTTTTAGTAGTTACACCTTACTATAATAAAACTACTCAAGCTGGTTTAATTGAACATTACAAGGCTATTGCTAAATCAATTAGTATTCCTATTATTTTATACAATGTTCCGAGTCGAACAGGCTTAAATATTAATCCAGAAACAGCTTATGAACTATCTAAAGTAGACAATATTGTTGCTATTAAAGAAGCTAGTGGAAATATTTCACAAATTGCCAAAATAGCTCATTTATGTCAAGATAATTTACAAATCTATTCTGGAAATGATGATCAAATAGTACCAATTTTATCTTTAGGAGGAATCGGAGTTATCTCAGTTTTATCAAACATATATCCTAAATATACTCATGAAATAGTAGAAAATTATTTAAATGGCAATGTAAATAAATCACTAGATATGCAATTAACAGCGTTACCACTAATTGAAGCTTTATTTAGTGAAGTAAATCCTATACCTGTTAAAGAAGCATTAAATATGAAAGGCTTTAATTTTGGTATACCAAGATTACCATTAGTTAAAATAACAGAACCAAATAGACTTGTTTTAAAAAATAAAATGAAAGAATTTGATTATCATGATTAATATGCTTACAAAAGCATATTTTTTCTTATGTAAAATAAAATAAAACCGATTTTAAAACTGACTAAATTTTTATATAATTAATATATAAAGTATAAAAAGGAGAAAAAATGTTATGAAAAAAAATTTATTATTCATATTTTTTCTTTTCTTATTCATATTTATAAATATTAAAGTTAAAGCTTTAGTTGAACCAACACGTGAGTTTTATGTTAATGACTATGCCAATGTTTTATCAAAAGAAACAGAAGACTTTATAATGAATAATTCTGCTAAGTTAGCGAATGCTACTAATGCTCAGATAGTTGTTGTAACTGTTAAAAGCTTAGAAGGCAAAGATATAGAAACCTATGCTACAGATTTATTTCGTAAATTTGGTATTGGTAGTGAAAAGGAAGATAATGGTTTATTAATTTTATTAGCTTTGCAAGAACGAAAAGCTAGAATTGAAGTGGGATATGGTTTAGAAGGAGTTATAACTGACGGCTTAGCTGGACGATATTTAGATGATTATTTTGTTCCATATCTAAAGGAGAATAAATGGGATGAAGCGATTAAAAATGGTTATTCTGCTCTTTATAAAAAAATAAGTGATTATTATAAAATAGATACATCTGAAATTAAAGTAGAAAATATTGAATATGATCCCTTGATAGAAATAAAAAAACATGAAAATCTTAGAAAATTAGCTTTAGCAGTTGGCTTAATTTCAGGAATCATTTATGGTTTATTTATTAAAAAAGATGAAAATACAATTAGAATGGTTTTTGTTATAATATGTTTCTTAGCTACATTAGCAAATATTTATATTTTCTATTTATTGTTAAAATTACCTGTTTCATATGGCCTAGCTGATGAATTATCTGAAGTCCTAGGTGGTGAGATTTTATTAGCTTTTATAGGTGCTCTTTTATCATCCTTTATTGTAAATCCACGTTCTAATGGTAAAAAAGGTGGTTATGGTATTGGCTACATTGGCGGTAGTTCATCCGGAAGTGGATATTCTAGTAGTAGCGGTGGTGGCTATTCTAGTGGTGGTGGTTTTGGTGGTTTCTCAGGTGGTGGTGGATCATCTGGTGGAGGTGGAGCTTCAAGAGGCTTTTAAAAAGATTGTAGAAATACAATTTTTTTTTGGAAAAAATAGAGCAAAATTTGTATATTTTAACTTTTATAAATATAATACAAGGCACAAAAGGGGGATAAAAATAATGAAAAATATAAATTTAGAAAATTTAGATAATGAATCTTTATTAGAACTATTATCAATTCTTAAAGGTATGGATGAAGAATTAAAAAAGAAAGAAACAGGTGAAACAAATGAAGAAAATAAATAAAAATATTGACAAAATTCAACAAGATCATTTAGCTTTACTTAAAATGGTTAAAGAAAGTTTATTGCAAAATAAAAATAATTTTAACACTGGTGTTAAAGATGTTATAGAAATTCTTAAAGCATCTGAATTAGATGTAAAAAAATATGAAGCTGTAGTTCAAGCCCAAGAATTAATAAAAGATTTAACTCAACAAATAGTAAATGCTACAAATCTCGAAGATATCACTAATTTACGTAAAAAATTAAATTATTATATTAATAAAATTAAAAATATCTTAAAAAAACGTGGCATTGAAGAATCTGTAATTGATACATATTTAGAAAAAACAACCTTTTTCAGAAAAGATATTGCTCGTTACATAAGAGTTTTAAAAAGAGAAAATAACCTATCATTTATAAATAATTCTTATGCTAATTTAGATAATTTATCTGAAGAAGAATTACAAGAGTTAAAAAAATTGATTAGAAGAGAACAAAATTATCATACTAGAAATATAAAAAATTCTGACCAAAGACCTGTAGTAAAAAAAGGATCAGTAATTCCAAAAGAAAAAACTAAAGTACCATTTACTGAAAATCTAATTGCAGATGAATCTAAACTATTATTACCTGCCTTTAATCCAGAAGTAGAAGAAACAGAAAGTCATGATTTAACAGTTGTACCTCCCGAAGTATTTCAATTATTAGATAACCATCAAATTAAAACAATATCTGAAATTGAATTTGATGATGTTAATGAACAATTTACTAAATGTGCTGCAAAATTTAGCAGACAATATCATATTGCTCCAACTTATGACTATAGTTTAAGAAGACCAAGTCGAAACATAATTAGATTCTTCCGTAATATACCACGTTATATATATAATAAAAAAGTTCTTAAATTGATTGAAAATGATAGTAATATTTACTATGGCGGAAATGATTTAATTAGTTTTAGAGAATATGTAAGACAAAGAAATTCTATCAGTCAAGGGTTAAGATGTATCTTTAGCCGTTCTTACTTATTTACTGAAGAAGCTGCTATCCTAAATCGTCATCGAAAATGTTCTGAATGGTTATTTAACTTTTGTAAAGAAAATAATCTTGAAATTCCATCACGTTTTTTTAAATCAGAAGAGTCAAAAAAAACATTTAATTAAAGATCTTAAAGGTCTTTCAGACTGTTGACAAATAGGTAAATATTTTTACTTATTTGTCTTTTTTTAATAATTTTAATTATTTATTTTACTTTTGTTCTTACTTATTTTTCAATTACTTCATGGTATAATAATAATGGTGATAATATGTACAAGATTTTAAAAAATGAATGTATTGCTGATCATATTTATTTATTGGAAGTTAAAGCTCCATTAGTCGTTAAAAATGCTTTACCGGGTCAATTTGTTATTGTTATGTCTAAAAGTGATAGTGAAAGAATTCCTCTAACTATTTATGATTATGATAAAAAGACTTCTATATTAAGAATGATTTATCAAGTAGTTGGTTCATCTACTTTAGAACTTAGTAAAATGAAAACTGATTTATTTAGTGTTGCAGGTCCCTTAGGTCGACCAAGTGAAGTAGTTACTAATATTGATAAATATAAAGATAAAAAAATTGTTATGATAGGTGGGGGAGTTGGCATAGCTCCTGTCTATCCTCAAGCTAAATATTTTACTAATCATGGTCTAGATGTTGATATAATTTATGGTGCTAAAAATAAAGATTTATTAATTATTCTTGATGAACTAAAAAGTGTTTGCCATAATCTAACAGTCGTTACAGATGATGGCTCTTATGCTAAAAAAGGCTTAGTAACCGATGCTTTAAAAGAAAAACATGATTATGATTTATGTATTGTTATGGGTTCAACTATTATGATGAAATTTGTCTGTAATTTAACTAAAGACCTAAATATAAAAACAATTGCTAGTATGAATCCTATAATGGTCGATGGTACTGGTATGTGTGGTGCCTGTCGTTTACTTGTTAATAATGAAGTTAAATTTGCTTGTGTTGATGGACCAGAATTTGATGGTCATTTAGTTGATTTTGATGCCGCTATAAAAAGAATGAATCTATATAAAGATGAAGAGGGACGAAGATATTTAAAAGATTTAGAAGGGACTACCCATTCTGGCAATTGTGGAAATTGTGGTGATAAATAATGGATGAAAAAGTAAAAATGCGAAATTTAGATCCTAGTATACGTATTCATAATTTTGAAGAAGTAGCATTAGGATATAATGACGAAGAAGCTTTAAAAGAAGCCAATCGTTGTTTACAATGTGCTAATCCTCGTTGTGTCAAAGGTTGTCCTGTTAATATTGAAATACCTAAATTTATTAAAGCTATTAGAGAACAAAATTTATCTGAAGCTTATAATATAATTCTTAAATCTTCATCATTACCAGCTATTTGTGGTCGTGTTTGTCCTCAAGAAAAACAATGTGAACAAATGTGTATTAAAGGTTTTAAAGGCGATGCTATAGCTATTGGTTCCTTAGAACGTTATGTTGCTGATTATGCTTTAGCAAGTCATCTTAACACTTCTAGTAAGAAGTCAAAAATTGGTAAAAAAGTTGCTATCATCGGTTCTGGACCAAGTGGTCTAACTTGTGCTGGTGAATTACTAAAAGAAGGAATAGATGTTACCATCTATGAATCATTACATAAAGCAGGTGGAGTTTTAACATATGGAATACCAGAATTTCGTCTTCCTAAAAAAATAGTTGAAAAAGAAGTAGAAAACTTAAAAAAATTAGGTGCCCGTTTCTTATTGAATATAGTTATTGGTAAAACGATTACTTTAGAAGAATTAGAAAACACTTATGATGCAGTCTATTTAGCTACCGGTGCAGGTTTACCAAAATTTTTAGGCATTCCTAATGAAAATGCTAATGGTGTCTTTTCCGCTAACGAAATCTTAACTCGTATTAACTTAATGGGTTCATACGAAGATGATGCCAAAACCCCAATTAAAAAAGGACAAACAGCGTTAGTTATTGGTGGTGGCAATGTAGCTATGGACGCTGCTCGTAGTTTAAAACGAATTGGTTATGATGTATCAATAGTTTATCGTCGTACTATGGAAGAACTACCGGCTCGTAAAATGGAAATAGAACATGCTCTTGAAGAAGGAATAAAATTTAATTTACTAAAAAATCCTAAAGAAGTCCTAATTGACGAAAACTACAATGTTAAAGGATTAAAAGTTGCTTTAATGGAATTAACAGATGTTGATGAAAGTGGCCGAAGAGGCACAAAAGAAATTCCTAATCAAACAGAAGAAATATCTTGTGATACAATCGTTGTTGCTTTAGGTACTATGCCAAATCCTATAGCTACTGAAAATACCGATATCATAACTGACGAAAAAGGTTTAATAAAAGCCCCAGAAGGTATAACAAATAATCATAAAGTATATGCTGGTGGCGATGCTGTAACAGGATCTGCTACTGTAATTTTAGCCATGGAAGCTGGTAAAAAAGCAGCCAAAGAAATAATAAATAATCTTAATTAACTAATAAGAACTTCTTTGATTAGCTTTAAAATTACAAAATATAATTGTTATCATATTAAATTTTTAATATAATATGTATAGAAAAAATATAGAAGTAAGGGTGTAAAAATGAATAATAATCAGAATTCTAATCAAATAACAAATAATGAAGCAACAACACAAAATGTTTCAAATGAAATAACAACTAATGAACCTACAACTCCTAATAATCTTAACCAAAACAACAACATTTCCAATGAAGAATTAGAAAAAGCCAAAAATATAATAAGTCAAATATTTGATTATTATAAAGGAAGAATAGTAGGCCAAACTAAATTACAAAATTCTTTATTGATATCACTAATGGCTAATGGTCATATATTACTAGAATCAGTACCTGGCCTTGCTAAGACAACAGCTGCTAAAGTAATAACCGAAGCAGTTAATGGTAAATTTTCTCGTATCCAATGCACGCCAGATCTATTACCAAGTGATATTATAGGTACGCAAATATTTAACTATGCTAATAATAATTTTGAAACTAAAATAGGACCAATATATGCCAATTTTGTGTTATTAGATGAAGTTAATAGATCAAGTGCTAAAACTCAAAGTGCAACTTTAGAAGCCATGCAAGAAAGACAAATAACTATTGATAATAAAAGATATAAATTACCAGATATTTTTATTGTTATAGCAACTCAAAATCCTATCGAACAAGAAGGAACATATACTTTAGCCGAAGCCCAGTTAGATAGATTTTTAATAAAAGAAAAAATAGATTATCCAACTTTAGACGAAGAAATAGAAGTTTTAAATAGAATAGAAAAAAATATTTTTGCTGAAAGTAAAGCTATTTTAAGCTTAGATGATTTACTATATTTACAAGATATATCTAAAAAGGTTTATATAGATGATTCAATAAAAAGATATATCGCTCAAATAATTGAAGTAACAAGAAATCCTAAAAAATATATTGATCCTAAAATAGCTGAATATATTAATATAGGCTCTAGTCCTCGTGGTACTATAGCTTTTATGGAATGCTCTAAAGCCCTAGCTTTAATAAATGGTCGTACTTATGTAACTCCAGATGACATTAAAGCTTTAAGATATAGTATTTTAAGACATCGTATTTCCCTAAATTTTTCAGCTATTGCTGATAATATTAGTGTAGAACAAGTAATTGATACTATAATAGGAGCTATTGCTACACCATGAATCTAAAATATATTAACAAAATAAAAGCTAATATTTCTATTTTCTCTAATCGTAAAACTTATAATATTTTAGATGGAACATATAAATCAATATATCGTGGTAAAAGTATGAACTTTGAAAATTTACGAGAGTATGTAATTAACGATGATATAAAAGATATCGATTGGAAATCATCTACCCGTAATGGAACTTTATTAGTTAAACAATTTATTGCTGAAAAAAAACATAATATTTTATTTGTTATGGATACCGGTCTTAAAATGAACGGTAATACAGACCAAAATGATTTAAAGAAAGATATAGCTTTATATACAGCAGGAACAATTGGTTATTTAGCTTTAAAAAATGATGATTATATAGGAATGGCATATAATCAAAATGATAATATTATTCTAAAAAAATTTAAATATAATTTATATAACTTAGAAGAGTATTTAACAGATTATGATAAAAATGCTTTTACAGAGAATAAAGAAGGCTTAGAAAAAACATTAAAATTTATCTCTCGAAATATAAAAAAGAAAATGATAATATTTGTCATTACTGACTTAAAAGGAATGCAATCTATTTCAACCAAAACTTTAAAAGAACTAAGTATGCAAAATGATGTTTTATTTATCAATATTAATGATGCTTATATGTTTGGTAATAATGTTTTTGATTTAGATAATAATAAATATTTACCTAATATTATTTTAAAAGATAAGAAGTTGAACAAAATGGAAAGAGAAACCAAAGAACAATTATATAATAATAACAAAGAAAGATTAAGAAAAAATAAAATATGTTTAGTTTCTATAAGTAATTTAAATGAAATTAATCCTAAAATAATTGAATTATTAGAAAGTCATAAATATGCAAGTTTCAATTGAGCTTCAAGATATGTTTTCTTATTCTTTTATACCTATTATTATTTGTATAGCTATTATTATAATTTTAATTATAATATTTGCTATTACTATACATAAACCTAAAAAAGTTAAAAAAATTAGTATTGTTAAACCTATAAATATTAATGATATAAAGAATAAATATCTACTAGAAATAGATAATCTTTTAACAAGTGTTAATGAAAATAAAATAAGTCTTCGTCATTCTTACCAACAACTAAGTAAATTAATTAGAAATTTTATTTATGAAGTAACTGGTCTTAAAGTCCAAAACTATACTTTAAGTGATATTAAAACAATTAATATGCCAATTTTATCTACTTTAGTTGAAGAATACTATCATCCTGAGTTTGCTAAAGATTCTAAAGGAGATATAATTGCTTCTATAACAAAGACAAGGGAGGTTATTGCAAAATGGAAATAAGATATCCCATCCTAATAATTATTGGTATTGTTCTAATATTACTTGCTATTTTTTTAAAAAGAAAAAAAGATAAATACACAACAGGTACTAAAGTAGCCAATACATCTCTTGTAAAAGATTTGCCTTATTTTAAAAAGAAAATTAAGTTTTATAAATTTTTAATTTTATTATCAAAAGTTATATGTATAATTTCTATGTTAATATGTACTATTTTATTAGCTAGACCTTATAATGTTGAAATAACTACTGAAGAAGAATATAATCGAGATATCTTTTTATGTATGGATGTTTCTGCATCTGTAGATGAACTAAATTATGAATTAGTTGATACATTAAAAGATACTGTTTCATCATTAAAGGGCGAAAGATTTGGTATTTCTATTTTTAATACTTCATCAGTTGTCTTAGTACCATTAACAGATGATTATGAATATGTTATAGATGTTTTAGATAAAATAAAAAAATCTATTGAGTATAACAATGATTACGATTTAACTTATTATAATACTGATGATTATTTTTCAGTTATGAATTATATTACTAGTGGTACTTTAGAAGGAAGTGAAACTAAAGGGTCATCATTAATTGGAGATGGCTTAGCATCATGTGTCTATAGTTTTTCTAAACTAGGTGAAGAAGATCGTACTAGAATAATTATTTTTTCCACAGATAATGAATTAGCTGGAACTCCTTTATTAACTTTAGAAGAAGCAGCCACAATAAGTAAAAAAGAAAATGTCATTGTTTATGGCTTAGGTCCAGCTATTGTTAAAAATAAAGCAGAATATGAAAAAGCTGTAAATATTACTAATGGTAAATATTATGATGCAAGTTCTTCAAAAGTTAAAAGTATTGTTAATGATATTGAAAAAACAAGTAAATCGTTAATAAAAAAAGAATCTCAGAAAAAAGAAATTGATACACCAGCAATTCCCTTTATAGCATTATTAATCTCATTATTTATTTTAATAATTTTAAATAAGAAGGTGATATCATGAGAATATTTCCAATAATACCAATATGGCTTATGATAATCATTTCTGTTGTTCTTTTAATTACTATTCTTATTTTTAAAAAGAGTAGAGCAACTTTATATGAAATAGGAATTATTATTTTATTATTTGTCATAAATTTAAGAATAATGTTTCCTTTAGATAATGCCAATATTGTCACTAATGATTTAGATGTTTTATTTGTTGTTGATAACACCATTAGTATGTATGCTGAAGATTATGGTTCAAATAAAGCTCAACGTATGACTGCTGTCAAGGATGATTGTAAATATATTATCAATGATTTGACAGGAGCTAGATTTGCTTTAATAACATTTAATAACACATCCAAAATAAATATTCCTTATACATATGATGCTAATATTGTTATTGACTCAATTGATATTTTACAACCAATGGTTAGTTACTATGCCAAAGGTTCTTCATTAAATATTCCATATGATAATATGAAAGAAATTTTATCTCGTAATAATAAAGAAGAAAAACGTAAAGTAGTTGTTTTTTATATGAGTGATGGTGAAATTACCAATGATGAAGCTTTAAAATCTTATAAAAGTTTAAAAGACTATGTTAATGATGGCGCAGTTTTAGGATATGGAACAACAAAAGGTGGTTACATGCTTGAAAATGATGGCTATAGTGAAGAACAAAAATATGTTGAAGATACTACTTCATGGCCATATAAAAAAGCTCTATCTAAAATAGATGAAGACAATTTACAAGATATTGCCAAAGATCTAGATATTGATTATATAAATATGGATAAACAAAGTAATATTGATAAAAAATTACAAGAAGTAAAAAAATCACTAATTGTTAAAATGGATAATACTGATATGTCATCTTATACAGACATATATTATATCTTTTTAATTCCATTATTTATCTTGTTATTCTTATTATATCAAGAATATAAAAGGAGGAATTTATGAAAAAGTTTTTAATTATTATAACAATAATTATTTTTATAATCCTTTTAAAATTTGGTTTAACTTTTACTTTAAATGAAATAATTATAAAAGACTATCAAAATAATAGATATGATAATAATTTAATTAATACTTTATACCTAATTAATTTAAATGAACCATATATAGTTTATTATAATCATGGAAATATATTATATAAAGAAGAACAATATAATGAAGCCATTTCTAAGTATGAAAAAGCTTTAAATAAACATCCTGCTGAAGATAGAGTATGTGATATAAGAATAAATTTATCTTTATCATACATTAAAACTATTGATGAAAATAATAAAACATCAGCTTTAAGTACTTTAAATAAAGCTAAAAATATTTTATATGAAGATGAATGTGCTTCTATTAATGATGATAATGGAAAAAGTGAAGTAGCAGAGAAATTAGAAGAAGAAATTAAGGCTTTAGAAGAAAAATTAAAAGAGGATGAAGACCCAAATGGTAATGGCAATACTCCTAATAATAATGGTGGTCAAGATGATCCTAATACTCCATCAAACATTGAGGAACAATTAAG
>CANQFI010000014.1 GCA_947598455.1 uncultured Bacilli bacterium
CTAAATGATATAAATAGTGTAGCAAAGAATTATCTTTCAAGCAAGAAAAAAGACCCTTAGGTCTTATAAAAATATTGCTAAAGATATTAGTATACTAATCATTATAAAAGTAAAACTAATACTTACAATTGTTAAATAGAAAGGAACAATTCGATAATCTTTAATAATATTTTTTTCATATTTTTCATTAATAAAACTCAATTGTTTATCTATACTATCACTTATATCATTACCAAAACGATTCGCTTCTCTAATATTAATTAAAATATTATTAATATTATCACTAGGTATTCTATTTTCTAATAATGTTAATGCTTCTTCTAATGACTTACCTACTTTTACATCATTCAAAACTTTCTTAAACTCTAAAGATAAATCATTATCAACAATCTCCGTTGTTAACTCGATAGCTTTTTTAACATTTCTTCCCCCTTTTAAGCTTAGAGAAAATACTGTAAAGAACTCTAAAGCATCTTCTTCTAACTTTATTCCTCTTTTATATATTAATAAATCTACAAATAAATACTCTACTAAAAAATAGTATAAAACCGTAATAATAGGTGCAACTATATATCCTACTTTACTAACAAATAATAGTAATAAAAACAATATAATACTACTAACAATCTTAAATATAATAACTGTTTGTGCTTTAACTTTAGTTCCAAGTAAATATAATTTTTTTTGTAATCTTTTTATCATTCTTTTCATAAATATCTACCCTTTACTATCTTATTTATTAATAATATATATAAAATATAGACAATAGCTAAAGTTAAGATAATTACTTGACCTATAGCACTACCAATTATTTGTAAATAATTAGGATTAGAAACTATAATAAATATTAAAAAAACAAAAGGTAGTATTAAGAAAATAAAATAAGCTAATTTATTAATACTTTTATATAAGTTAATTTCATTATCTAACTTTTCATAATCAACAACTTTTTTTTCTATTTTTTCAAAAACACTAATTATATTAATACTTGTTTTATTAGTTAAAGAAAGCAAATTAGATATATCTAAAATAACTGGTATCTTAGTTCTATAATACATTCTTTTAAATGCTTCACTAATCGTTAAACCAACTTTAATATCCCCTCTAACTCTTATAAATTCATCTTTTATTCTTCCTTTTGTTCTTTTAACTAAATCATTCATCATTTCATCAACACTACGACTAGCTTTATAACTATTTTTCATAATAATAATTGCACTTAATAAATCTTTCATAACTATATCTTTTTGATGATATTGTTTAAAATAACAATAAAAATCTGTTATAACATATCCTAAAATAAAACATACTATTGCTATCCATGTATTAATCTTTGTAGCTTGTATTAACATCATTAAAAGATATAATAATACTAAACTAATACCTAAAATAAATTTTATTGCAATAAAATCCATACCTTTTCTTAAATTACTATCATTATCAATAAATTTATCATATACGCGAGCCATTCCATTAAAAATAACTAAAGATTCTAAAAAATTAGCAATTTTATATAAAAATTTATATCTAAAAGATACTTCTATATCTTGATTTTTAATATCTATACCAAAATCACTTAATCTATCTTTTCTACTAAGATAAACACATATTTTATAAAGAAGATATAAAATAAAACATACGGCTAAAATAGCTATAATAAATAAAACTATTTCAAATTCTTCCATCATATACCTCCTTATTTATTATCTTTTTTCTGTGTTCCATTAACATTTCTAAATTTAAACATATCATCTAAATCATTAATTCCCGCATTTTTAATTTTCTCTAATACTTTAGGTTTAACATGATTTAAAACAAACTCTCCTTGAACAATTCCTGAATCAGAAATACCATCACTATTAAATTCAAATATAGAACTTAGTACTAATTCATTATTTTCTACTCCAACAACTTCTGATATATCTGTTATTTTTCTTCTTCCATCACGTAATCTTGTAAAATGAATAACTAAATCAATCGCACTATCAATATATCTTCTAAGAGCATCCATTGGTACATTAAGCCCATCCATTAAAATCATTGTTTCTAGACGACTAATCGCATCCTTGCAACCATTAGCATGTAAAGTAGTAATTGATCCTTCATGACCTGTATTCATCGCTTGAAGTAAATCAAAAGCTTCAGCTCCTCTTACTTCTCCAATAATTATACGATCTGGTCTCATACGTAAGCTATTTCTAACTAAATCACGAACTTTAACTTCCCCAACACCATCATAATTAGCAGCTTTAGTTTCTAATGATACAACATGTTCTTGTTTTAAATTAAGTTCTTTAACATCTTCTATTGTTATAATTCTCTCATTATCGGGAATAAAATTACTAAGAATGTTTAATAGTGTTGTCTTACCACTACCAGCTGAACCAGAAACAATAATATTTAATTTAGCTTTAACACTAGCTTCTAAAAATCTTGCCATATAAGGTGTTAAACTACCATTACCTACTAAAGTATCTAAATCATCTATATTTTTCGTAAATTTTCTTATTGTAATAAGCGGATTCTTACTAAGCGGTGGTATAACAGCATTAATTCTACTACCATCGGCAAGTCTTGCATCAACCATCGGATTATTTACATCAATTGTCTTACCAGCCCCTTCAATAAGTCTTTCAATAGTTCTTATAATATGTTCATCATTTATAAATGAAACACTATTATCTCTTCGAAGTATTCCATCTATCTCAATATATACTTCTGAAGGACTATTAACCATAATCTCTGTAATATTTTCTTCCTTTAATAACTCCGTAATAGGACCATACCCATTTATTTCACCATCAATTAAATTAAATAGATACAATCTTTCATTATTAGTTAAATCATAACCATAAGTAATATCATCTATTTCACTATTAATTACATCTTTACTAACAAAACCATTTACTAAGCCTTTATCACTAATATCTTCTAATATTTTAATTCTAAAACGTTCTAATAAATCTTTATCTTTAAAAGCCATATAATCATTTGCTTCATAAGCAAATTTTTTTGGTTTAATATTAAATTCTTCTAATAATCTACTCATCACTAACTTCTCCTTTAAGAATATCTGTTGCCATTACAACAAACATATGATAATCATTACTCATAACATCAGAGAACTTTCGATCTAAAGAAACAATAACACCCTTCATTATCAAATTTTCCATTTCTTTTAAATACATTTCTACTGAAATTGTATAATCAATATTATGACCAATTAATTTTTTAAGCTCATATAAACTAAAATAATCTTTAAAAGGATCTCTACTATTATTTAATATTACTTTATAATTATTAATATCTAAAGATTTAAAAATAGCTATTAATGATTTCATATTTTTAACATCTAATGGATCATTCGTCATCATAAAATATATCTCGTCAACACTATCTAAAATAGTTAAATTAATATCATTTAAAGCATGATTAGTATCTATTAAAACAACATCATAATAATAACTAGCATTTTTAATTATATTAGGAATAAGACTAGCATCTATTTTATTAGCATCTCTTGGATCTTTAGGAGCACATATTATATCAATATAATCATCAACTTGAACTGTATAATCTTTGATATCTGTAAAATTAGCTGTTTCAATATCTAAAGCCAAATGATATATACTCTTATCAAACTTTTTATTTAAAAAAGTCGCAATAGCTCCACTATATAAATCCATATCTATAATAAGTACTTTCTTCTCAAATTGTTCTAATATACCTGCTAAGTTAAGTAAATTAGTTGTCTTACCAACTCCACCCTTAGCTGAGAAAAAACATACCGTCTTTCCAACTTTTTCCGCCATAATATCACTCTTTTCCCCTATATTATATCTATCATAAATTATTATAACATCTTTACTAAAAGAAAAAAAGATTAATCTTTTTGAATTAATCTTTTATTCAGTACTATCTTTTACTTCGATAATAACCTCTTTAGAAACTAAAGACTCATTACTACTTTCTAAACTATCTTTAAATTTCACAATTTCAATTTTTACTTTATATAAACCTACTTCAGTAAATTTAGCTTTAAAAATGTTTGTTAAATCACTAAATGGGAATCCAACATCATCAGTACTAGAAGAAGTTTCAAAATACAAGTTTCCCTCTTTTTCTTTATTAGTAAGAGATTCGAACTTAGCACAAGTTTTGCCACCTTCGTTGTACTGAGAGCAATATTGAATATCAGTCATTTTTTCGTGAGCATCAGTTTCTTCTGAGCCTTCACTAAATTTCATAATTTTTACTTTAGCAATAACCGTTTCTCCTGTATTTTTATTAGCTTCATAACCAATACGGAATTCAAATTCTTCATCCTTTTTAATAGCATCAGGAAAATCAAACAACACTCTTGATTCAGCAGTTGATTTCCAAATAGCTACCATAAATTTATCTTCAGTAACAGTTAATTTACCAGATTCTTCAAGTGAAATATCTTCACCAACTTCATCAACCCACTTAACAAATGTATATCCAGGCTTTGTAGGAGTTGGGATAGTTATTTCTTGATTATCAGTTGCAAATGTTGGAGCATTAGCTTCTTCATCAAATTGTCCACCATCCAAATAATAAGTAATTGTATATTTAATATCTTCAGTAACAGCATATAAAGTAACTGTTCCATCAGCTTCAGTTGTCAAATTCATAACTTTCATTTTATCACTAAAATAAGCTTTAGCATTATCACCATAAGAATAAGACCAACCTTTTAAAGATTTGTGTTTTTCACTAAAGTAAGCAGCATGATCACCAAGTTCACACTCTTCACCATAAGTACATTCTACAGAATTCAAACCATCTTCAGCACTCATAAGAGCCATTACTAAAGGACTTTCATTAAATTCAATAGTATATGTATTAGCTTCCCACATAGCATAAAGTGTAACATCTTTTAATGTTCCATCTTCACCTAATGCATTTTTTACAGTAGTAGCCTTATTACTATCACAATTTTCTTTTTGATCACTCTTACACCAACCATCAAATTTATAACCTAGTTTTTGTGGTTTAGGTAACTCTGACTCTAATTGTTCTTTACCAACAACACTTAACGGTGTTATAGCAAAATATCCACCATCTAACTCATATGTTATAGTACTAGTAAATTCATTATACCAAACAGCCGTTAAAGTAATCTCATTACTTTCAAAATCAACTCCCATAAAATCTTTATCTGAAACATACAAATAACCATTATTATCTGTCCATCCAGCAAATTCATAACCTTTCCTTTCAGGAGCTTTTTCTAAATGACAATTTGTATTAAATACACAAGTTGTAGATTCTGGAGGTTCAAGTTCTTCCCCATCTTCAAGTTCACCTAATTTATACGTAATAGTATATTGTTTTGCATCCCACTCTGCAACCAATGTAATATCCTTTAATTCATTAATCGTTAATGTATACTCATTAGTGCTTTCCAAATCTGGTGTACTAACACTACCAGCCTCATCTTCACCATCAACCTTCCAACCAGTGAAAGTAAAGCCAGTTTTTGCTGGAGTAAATAATTTTATATTATCTTTATTTAAATCCGTAAAAGTTGTTCTAACAACTACTCCAGAATCAAAGGTTCCACCATTTAAATTATAGGTTATTGTAAATTCTACAGGTTCCCAAACTGCATATAATGTAACAGTATTATCTTCACCTAATAAATCAATCATTGATTCTTTAGCTTTATAATAAGTTCCATTACTACTATCTTCATCATTATTTGCTGACCATCCAACAAATTTGTATCCTTTTCTTACTAAATTAACTGTTGGCAACTTACAATCCCCAAAAGAATCTATATTACAAATTTGATTCTCTATAGTTTCACTATCACCATCAATGTTTAAATCAAATTTAATTGTATATGTAATCGGTTCATAATAAGGTACTAAAGTCAAATCATCAGTTATAGAAGAAGCAAAGTCAAAGCAATTTTCAGCTGGATCCTCCGAATCATTTTCTTTATCTACCCAACAAACAAATTTATAACCATGTTTAAATAAATTAGTTGGTACATCAGCTGCTAATATTTTACTTCCATCATTAACAGATACCTCTTTATTTATAGTAGGTTCCACATCATTTTCAAATTTAACAGTATATCCTTTTGATGTACAATCATGATTTTCAAGCTCTACCCCATCAATATGACTAATACAAATAACTCCATCTTTATTAGGGACTTCAGCTTCATTACCATCAAAATCATACCAAGTTTCAAATACTTTTTGATATAGTATTGGTTCATTATCACCAGTACTATCAGCTGCTTTTATTATTTCTAAATAATCAATTTTAAGTAAACTAGAATACATATGTGTTCCTAACAAAAAGTAAAAGTTAGGAACTTCCTCATAATCTTTATTACTATCATCAATCGCGTACATTTCTGCTTTAACATCAATCGTTGGAATCATAACTAGTAAATAAAGGAATAAAAATATTTTACCAATTTTTTTCATACTTCTCACTCCTATCTAACTAATCTCGCTTCAACATAATTTTCTGAGCCAGCTGCTTCATAAACTTTAGGATTATTTGAAATATTATTATAAAAAGGATTATAAGCCATCTCTTGGCCATTTCCAATACAACCACTCTTATGCATAACACAAGCAGTGCTTGGAATTGTTCCACCACTTATTTTAACAACACAAGTATCAGAATTCATTCCTTGTACATTAGTACGACTTTCACAACTAACTGTTACATCAGCTTTTTGATACCTTGCATAAAAATCCATTGATTGATTAATTGTCACACTATTTAAATTAACTCCACCATTCACTGCTGAATAATAACCGACAAAATTATAAAAGTTTTTAGCAGGAGCAACCGGCGGATTAGTAATACTTGCTCCAGCATTTACATTATAAGTACCATTTGGCAATATCGCACCATTTTCATTTAAAAACCTTACTGTATAAGTACGTGCTACCCATGATGCATACAAAGTAATATTTGAATTAACAGGTGTATTAAAATTATATTGTACTCCTGTACCTGAATTTAATCTCCAACCATCAAATGAATATCCATCTCTTGTCGGACTGCCTGGATTTCTAGCCGTTTCACCAGCTTTAACTTTTTGACTTGCCACAGAACCATTTCCACCATTTAAATTAAATCTAACAGTATATGTCTTTGTATTGTCTTCATCTACATCTGGATTTTCATCTTCCGTCGCTACCCATTGTGCTACTAAAGAAACATTTTCAGTTATAGGAATAGTAAAATCAAATAAGACACCATCTTTATACCAACCAACAAACTCAAATCCATCTTTTGTTGGAGCAATTGGTTCAGTAGGAATACTACCTTCTTCTAAAATAAGCCTTCCTACTGTTGAACCACCATCTGAATTAAATTCTATTGTATAATAGTTTTTTTCAGGATCTAGCTCACGCCACTCAGCTCTTAAAGTTATATCTCCACTAACTTCTTGACTAAAATCATATAATTCATCACCAAGCATCCAACCTACAAATTCATATCCATCTCTTGTTGGAATATTAGGTTCAGTTGCACTTCCACCTTCTTCTATTTCAATAGCATCAATATAATTGCCACCTGCAGTATCAAAAACCACTTTATATCTATCTAAAACATGTGTTTCTTCTTTTTTAGGCTTTATACAAAATAAACCAATAATAAAAACACATAAAATAAGCGTTAATGTATTAAGAATTAAAGTCTTTTTTTTCCTACTATCCATCTACGACCACTCTTCCTAGCCTATCATTCAAATTATATCATTTATATCACGGAATGTAAATTAAAAAGAGGTAAAAAAATAACTATTTTTTCATTACTTATTATGGCTATTTCTTCCGAAAATATGCATAAAATCATCATTTAAAGTTTTTAATTATAACAGCTGTAATAAAAAAGAAAGTAATACTTTTCATTACTTTCTTTCTAAAATATCTCTTGCGGCAACTAAACCAGTTGCTGCTGCCGTAACAATATTACCAGCTTTACCAGCTCCATCACCAACAAAATAAATATTATTATCCTTAATTCTAAATTTATTATCTGTTTCTATTTCATTACTAAAGAACTTAATTTCTGGTCCATAAAGTAATGTATCGTCATTAGCAACACCTGGTATTATTTTATTTAATGTTTCTAATCCTTCTAAAATATTAGTTATAATACGATGTGGTAAAACTAAAGCTAAATCACCCGCTACACAATCTTTAAGTGTTGGTTCAATAAATCCTTTATTAATACGATGCCATTCACTTCTTCTCCCTTGTTTTAAATCTTTAAGTGATTGAATAATTGGTTTTCCATCTCCTAAAACATTCGCAATTCTTGCAATAGATTCTCCATATAATCTTGTATTAGTAACTGGTTGTGTTAAATTTACTTTGGAAATAAACGCAAAATTAGTATTATTACTCTTAATATCCTTTAAAGCATGACCATTAACACAAATAAATCCATAATAATTTTCTTTAGCTACAAATCCTCCTGGATTAGTACAGAATGTTCTTATTTCATCTCCATAAGTTTTTGTTTTAATAAATATAGTCGGATCATATATAACATTGGTGATTTCTTCCATAATATCTTTTCTTACTTCAACTCTAACACCTATTTCAATACTTTGTGATAGATATGGTATTTCTAACTTATCTGCTAATTCTTGTATCCATTTCGCCCCGGTTCTTCCTGGCGCTACAACTACTTTCTTAGCACTTAAAGTAACTTTATCTTTACCACTTAAATAAGTGACTTCATGGTCATTTTCACTAATAGTTTTAATATCTGTTACATCAGCTCTATCAATTAAAGTAACTCCTTCTTTAGTTAAATAATCACAAATACCTTCAATATATTCTGGTAAATGATCACTACCTAAATGTTTCTGTTTAATAACTAATAACTTAGCTCCAGCAATAGCTACCTTTCTTCTTATTTCATTAGCTTCATCCATATTACTTGGATAAACTTCAGCATCCATTTTAAATTTATTAAATATTTCTTCCGTCTCATCAATTAACTTATAGCTTTCAGATTCACTCATATACTTAGTTAAATCACTCTTACCTAAACGAGGTATAAAATTTAATTTTCCATCTGAAAAAGTACCAGCTCCTCCATATCCTGAAAGAATCGCACAAGGATTACAATTTTGACAAGGAACACCTAATTTATTCATTGGACAAACACGATTAGCTACTTTAAAACCTCTATCTAAAATCGCAACTTTTAGTTTTTTATTATTATTTATTAATTCATAAGCACAAAACAATCCTGCAGGACCTGCACCTACTATTATTACATCGTATTTCATAATCTACCCTCCTTAAGTATTTTATCAAAAAAAAGACTATTCTACTAGTCTTTTCGATATATTAATTGCTGATTAGGTAATAATTTAAGCTTTGTATCTAAATTATCTAATATCTTACATAAATGATTTATTTCTTTACCAGTTAAAAATTCTCTTTCTTTAATATCATATAAGGCCATTAATTCATTTTTCGTACTTTTCCTTAATTCTTTACCATATTTCTTTAATAACGCTAAAACATCATCTCTCGTAGCTGTTTCAAAATCAAAAGCCTTAGGATAAATATCTTCTATTAAATCATTAATAATGTAATATGATAAATTTTCTCTTAAACCATTAATATTACGACTATTAGCTAATTTATTAAAATACCTTAAATAATATACTCTATGTTGATATGACATCTTCTGATAATTTCTTAAGTAATAATCATATATTTGTTCAAAAGAAAAAGTCTGTTCTCTTAAAATTCCATCTCTTAATTTACACACACTAAGCATTAAGTTACTAATAACTCTATTAATTGCTGATACTTTTAAATCAAGATTTAATTCTTTAATAATAACTGGCACACTTTTTCTTTCTTCTCCATTCATTCCAAAAGCCATATTAAATATTTTAATCGCTAAATCTAAATCTCCATAAAAAGGCAAATCAGGATTTACAATCGCTTCTTCATAATAATCAAAATCAAATACCTTAGTATCATCTAAATTATTCATAAGTTCAAATAAATTAATTTTAATTCTTTCCATTGTACTAACTATCTGATTAAAATTAACATGACATTTTTTAGCCATTTCTTCATATGATAAACCATTTTTATAAAAGTCTTCTATCTTTATTCTATCACTTATTCCAAAATATTTAAGTAAAGGAACTATATCAGTATCATAATCAATCTTACCATCTATCTCTTTATTTAAATACTTATAAACAGCTACTATTGCTCTTTGATATCTTCTTTTTAGACTACTTTTATTATCATTAAATATATCAGTTAATTCTTCAAGATTTTTATATGGATATCCTTTAAGTTCAAATAAGTAACAGATTATTTCTTTTTCTTTAGAACTTATTGGAAGATGCCTATCTTCTAATAAATTATCTAATTCATTTCTATCTATATAAAGTAAATCTGGTTTTAAGATATTAATCTTTCTACTCTTCATCTTTTTCATTATCGTTGTATATTTATGCCAATAACTAGCTTTAGTAAGATTCATTTTCTTACATAATTCATTAAAATCTAACTTGATTCCCTCTGGATTAAATTTATTTTTATACCCAATATAGTAGCTAATAAATTCTTTTTCATCACTAGTCAATACTGATTCACTTATATGTCTATCTATTTCTTTTCTTATTTCTTCTTCGTTTACTTTAATATCTTTAATTAAATAACTAGTATATAAATTATTAAAATGACTTAAAGCTTTTTTTACTATTTCAATATCTTCATTTACATAACTAGCTATTTCATCCGGCATCATTCCTTCAATATAACGACATATAACTATTTTAACTTCATCTTTACTTAGATTATCATTATAAACACTCAAAAATTCTTTTAATTTAGTTTTATTAATATCTAAAATATCTGTAAGGCCAAAACGATAATTATCCATTTTTCTAATAGCATCCGTAATTATATTTGATATTCTTGTTTTACTCAATCCCGTTTTATTACTTATTTCATCATAAGATAATCCTCTTAAAATAAATAGTTCAAGAATATATCGTGTCTCTTTAACAAAATAATATTTAGGATTTGTAATATATTTTTTATATTTTTGCGGTTTTATTAAAAGACGATAATTAGTTATTCCACTATATAATTTAATTACATAATCGCGAGCATCACGACATAAATCATGAGCTTTTATATAATCTAAATTTAAAACTTCTCCTATCTCACTTATTGAATAAACTTTCTCATCAACCCCATAATACATATCTAATATTTTAGTTCTTAATTCACTTAACTTATCAGCATTCTTCTTTTTAACCTGCTCATACATTTCTTTTGTAAAAGTATTATCAAAAAATCTTAAAATATGATAGTAACTTCTTTCTAATCTATCAATTAAAAAATAATAGCGATAATGTAGTATCGAATCAGGATATTTATCATCAAATTCTTTCTTATCTCTTTTACCAAAGTAATATGATTCTAAAAATAATTGCTGTTCTACATTAAATTCATTTTTAATTTTTAGGTATTCATTATATAATTTATCTTTCGAAACATTCATATTTTGGTGTTTAAATCCAAATAAAGTAATATTGATATCAATTAATAATTCTTCTTCACTAATTCCTTTTCTAACTTTTTTCTCATAATATTTTTTAATTAATCTTTCTTCATCAATTGTTAGATTATAATCAATTTTTTTAAATAGATTAATAATATCTTCTAAACTCATTTTACTATATTTATCAATTAATTCTTGATATTTAATTTCATTTTGATATTTTTTTATATCAATATTAAAAATTTTAGTTCCATAACTTTTAATAATAGATAAACGATATTTTTGATATTTTTCTTTATTTTTAAATTTATCTTGAAATTTTATTTTTAAACTCTGATAAACTTTTTTTATTTCATCAACACTGGTTTTTAGTTCAATCGCTAATTCTTCATAAGTATAATCATATTTACTAAACACTTTTAAATATAATATTCTTTCTTCTAAGTAATTTAAATCACTTTGAATATATAAATATTCAATTATTTCATTAGGATTTAAAGGCTCTTTTTTAAGACGATTAATTCTTGTTCCTTCTCTTTTAACAATTTCATTATAAGTACTAGCCATTTTAGTGCTCTTAGGATTCATATATATTTTTAGTTTTTTTAATGCTTTTACTTCTATTTGTCTTATTCTTTCTCTTGTTATATTAAAATATAAAGCTACTTGTTCTAGTGTATAATTTTCACCACTTAAAATACGATAATAAATAATAAAATAATGAAGTGGCGATAAAACTTCTTTTAAAGTAATTAATAAAGTATCATTTACTATCTTATTTAAAACATCATCATATCCATTTTCTTTACTAGGAATATAATTACTTAATTCTGTTTCTGAATCATCATCAACATTTTGATCTATACTAACTGAACTTTGATTTATCGTTTCTCTTACCATTTTTAAAGTTTCTTTAGATATATTAAGTTCTTTGCATATCTCATCGTCACTTAATTTTATCTTTTTAGTAACAGCAGCATTTATTAAATTTTTATAATGACGCATTATTTCTATTAAATGAACTGGTTTTCTTATTACTGATTCTTTATTAGCAATTGCTCTTGTAATAGCTTGTTTTATCCACCATACTGCATAAGTTGAAAAAGCACCTCTTTCTGGATCATAATCATCTATAGCTCGCATTAACCCCATATTTCCTTCTTGTATAATATCTAAAATATCTAAGTGTTTAATAACATTACGATAATGATTAGCTACACTAACTACTAATCTTAAATTAGTATTAATAAGTAATTCACGAGCACTATAATCACCACCATGATATTTTCTAGCTAAATTTCTTTGTTCTTCCACAGGTAAAATAGGATATTTAGAGATATCCTTCATATACATTTTAAAAGCATCATCATTAAAGGTTTTAACTAGTTCTTCATCAGTTAATATTGTAATATCATCAGCCATAAAAACACCTGATAAATATTATACAATAAAAAAAAGAATTATAAACTCATTTTTAAGTTATCTAATTCTTTTTCAAACACTTTTTTATTGTTTTTACCATATATTCCTAAAGTATTTAATAAGTCTAAAGTTGTCATCTCATGATTTAATACTTTTCTAACTAATTCTAATATTAAATTCTCATCATCTAAATACATATGATAAAGGATCAAAGCATAATAGAAACTATTTAAATACTGCCCTGTTCTCATCGCTAATACTTTATATAAATCTTTATCTCTAAATTCATTTTTACTAATTTGACGAGCCGCAGTATACTGTCTTTTTAAATCATTCATTAAAAACATTCGGGCATTAAGCCACTTTTTATATATTTCTTGGTAATTCCTCTTCGTTATTACTAATTCATAAAATAATGGAATAACATCACCAACTCTTTGGGCATTAATATATTCTTGATAATTAGTTTCTTTTAAAGCATGAATATGTTCATGACCAAGAAAGATTGGTGCTAACTCCGATATATGTATCGGCGTTTTATAATGATGAACTATTCCCGAATCAGTTATTACCTCTTGCTTCTCGTCATCAAAACTATAAATCACATGGCAAGCATAATTTAAACTGCCATTATAAGCTGGTACACATTGAGTACTTTCAGTAATTTCTGCTACTTTTGTAAAATAATCTTCTCCAAAAAGCATAATATCATTAACACTTAAATCAAGTGCTTGTTGTAATTGATAAGTTTTAGTCGCCATATATCCATTTGTTTTATAACCATTAAGTCTACTAGCAACATAACCAGATATTTCATTATCAGTTCCTGTAAAATAATTAACTCCTAAAATATCCAGTGTTCTTTTTTGTTGTAAAAGTTGTTGTTTCATCATACTATTCATAAAATTTCCCCCCTAAAAACGTTGTTTATTATAACATTATTCTATCTTTTTGTAAAAATCATCATTAAAAAATCTGTTCAATAAACAGATTAATTATTTTCAACATTCATTGAATAAGCAATATTTTTAACTCTAAAGCCAAATTTTTCATAAAGATGACGAGCACTAGCATTTTCTTCATTAACCGTTAATTTTATCGTTGTATAGTGATTATTAATAGCATAATCTTTAACATAAGAAAGAAGTTTAAATCCAATTCCCTGATTACGATAAGTATCTAAAACCCCAAGAGCATCAATATCAATTTCCCTACGATATTTATAACCATTCTTCTTACTTTCTTTTTTAGATAAAAGAATATAGCCAACAACTTCATTGTCTATTTTAGCAACAAAGATATTTTCATCAGCTATCAGTAAAGATAAATCTTCTTCACTAAAAATACTATCTGTATGTTCAAATATATCAGGGCGCCATTTAACATGAAATTCATGAACTTGTAAAGCAATTTTGTCTATAACTTTTAAATCATTTATTTTAGGAATCTCTATTTTTATCATTTAAATTCTCCTTTAATCTTTAAAAGTAAACATAAAGTCTAAAATTTGGACATCATCACCCTTTTTAGCTCCAAGGCGTTCAAGTTCATCATCAACTCCCATACCTCTTAGCTTACGTGCAAATCTTTGAACTGATTCATCTTCTTGAAATTTCGTCATTTTAAGTAGTTTTTCTATTTCAGCCCCTTTAATTATCCAAACTCCACTATCATCACGACTAATTGTATAAGGTTTTTCATTTTTAAATTTATATATTACATGACTTTCTAATTTTTCTTCGTCATAAACTGGTGTATCTTCAATTGTTTCTAACAGATCTGCCATTTTAATAATCATTTTATCTAAGCCTTCATTATTTATGGCACTTAATTCAATAATTTCCATATCAGGATATTCTTTTTTAAAATTCTTTAAGTTATCTAAAGCATTAGGCAAATCCATTTTATTAGCAATAATTATTTCTTTTTTAGAAGCTAATTTATCATTATAAGATTCGATTTCTTTTCTTATAATTTCATAATCTTCTATTGGATTTCTTCCTTCAAAAGCTCCCATATCAATAACATGAGCTATTAATCTTGTACGCATTGCATGTTTTAAAAATTTCTCACCTAAGCCAGCTCCTTCACTAGCACCTTCAATTAATCCTGGTAAATCAGCCATCACAAATAAACGACCATCTTTTAAATTAACAACTCCCAAATTAGGGCTTAATGTTGTAAAATGATATGAAGCTATTTTGGGATTAGCTCCACTTATTAAAGATAAAATGGTACTCTTACCAACTGATGGCATTCCTACTAAACCAACGTCAGCTAAAACTTTAAGTTCACATCTTACTATTCTTTCTTCTCCAGGTTCACCATATTCACTCATTTTAGGAGCTGGTTCCTCCTGGGTCGCAAAAGCTTTATTACCTCTACCACCACGACCACCATGACAAACAACAAATGAATCTCCATCTTTAACTAAATCACAAATAACTAAACCAGTTTCATCATCTATTAATGTTGTTCCTTCTGGTACTTTAATAATTATATCTTCTGCATTAGCTCCATGTTTATTGCTTCCTTTGCCATTAACTCCTTTAGTACCTTTAATAATCTTTGCATACTTTAAATCTACTAAAGTTTTTAAACCTTTTTCAACTTTAAAAATAATATCTGATCCTTTACCACCATTACCACCATTAGGACCACCTAAAGGAATAAATTTCTCTCTTCTAAAAGAAGTGCATCCATCTCCTCCTTTACCAGCAATTAATTTTATAACAACTTCATCTACAAACATGAGTATCACCAACTTTTCTTAAATTTATTCACCAGAACAAAAGCAAAATAAATAATTAAAATTATTATATTTTACATTAAGAAACCTCACGATTTCTTTTTCTTGTTTCATTGGAGTCTCCTCCTCCACAAGCCTAAATTCCGATGGTCGCCACCGTACTTTTTTAATTTCTTTAACCAATAAAAATAATATTTCTAGTTATCTAACATATAATACAATTTTATTCCATAAAACAATTATACAATATTGAACTAATGTTCGTCAACAATTTTTTAAATTTTTACGAACTTTCCTATAAGATAAATAAAGGACCCATTATATAAGGTCCTTTTATTAAGCTTCGTAAACACTAACTTTTTTCTTGTCTCTACCTAGTCTTTCATATTTAACTACGCCAGAAACCTTTGCAAATAAAGTATGGTCTTTACCCATTCCAACATTTACGCCAGGAAAAATCTTAGTTCCCCTTTGACGGTATAAAATACTTCCTGCTGATACAGTTTGGCCATCAGCAGCTTTAGCACCTAATCTACGACCTCTAGAATCCCTACCGTTTTGTGTAGAACCTTGAGCTTTAACGTGAGCGAATAATTGGATATTTAACTTCATAAATTTCATATTCTAAACCTCATTTCTTATCTCAATATTTTTTGGATACTGTTCTTTTAATTCTTCTAACATTCTTACCAAATTATTTAGCAATTTCTCATTTACTTCTGTATCCTTAAGTACTCTAATTTTTAAAAAACCAGAGTTTTCTTCGTAATCAATAGACTCATCTAACGCAATGATATTATTAATTGTTGTAATAGCCATTGTACTAACAGCTGCACAAACAATATCTTTACCAATATCATCATACTTAGCATGTCCCTTTATTACAAGTTCATAAACCTTTTTATTACTTCTTTTTAAGTTAATTTTGATCATAATTATTTACTTATCTTTTTAACAACTAACTTAGTATATGGTTGTCTATGACCTTGTCTATTACGGAATTTTTTCTTAGGTCTGTATTTAAAAACAAGTATCTTTTTTTGTTTTCCGTGTTTTTCTACAGAACAAACAACTTTTGCACCGTCAACTACTGGATTACCAGCAACACCATCAACATATAATACTTCTGTAAAAGTAATATCACTACCTACTTCAGCATCTAATTTTTCAACATAAATAGTATCGCCTTCAGAAACATAATATTGTTTACCACCAGTAACAAATATAGCTTTCATCTTCATACCTCCTTATAATCTTCTAAGACGCGCCCTTAAGGTGACTTAAAGCACTTATAAACCTTTTTAGTGCGGTTTTGATGATTGCTTCAAAACAATTGAAATTATAACAAATTATTACATATTAGTCAATTAAAATGTATTAATATCAGCCCTAAGGAGGGAAATTTTTCGCAATCAATTTGATATAATTAATATAAAAATGGTGGTTGATTAATATAATAACAAGAAAGAAAAAAAGCGAATTAAAGAAAGATAAGTCTTTAGTATATAGTTTATACAATATTATTGATAAGTACTTACCACGATTCTTTATTATGTTTGATAATTTTCAATACAATAGCAGTTGATGACACTAGTTTAGTTTCTTTTCATGTTCCTTATCAATATCTTGATAACAAGATAATTCATGTTCTAAATCCGCAATCTGTTCTAATCGTTTTTTAATACTATAATAAAATTGTAATATTAAACTTCTCTTACTAACAATCAATTCATTAGCTACTTCCTTAGCTGATATAACATCGTCTTCAATTAAATTAGCAATTTGTGCCTTCCTAATTCCTATATAACTATCATAAGTATTTAACTTTACACGATTTATCAATGTTGTATAACCTATAACATACCTTGTATCCCTAGTTGTATCTCCTATAATATGAGCAAATTTTTCATCATTATCAAAAACCGCAACTTTTTCCCAAGTTGGATCAATTATAAATTTACCATAACAATCTTTAACACAAACAACTGCATGATTTATTGAAGATGGCATAATTCTTGTTTTAATATTACTTAATAATGTACTTTTAGCTCCACCAACAGATAAATATGATGCTGTATAACCTAATTTTTCATATATATCTTTTAAAAGAGAAGCAATATGTCTACATACTCCAGTACCACTACTTATACGAGCACCATATATCTCAGGACAAATTCCTTCATCCATATCATATATATGATAATTAAAATTATTTTCTTTAGACAAAAAACCATTATAAAGTAATTCTTGATAAAACATTCCTATATCCAAACTATCCTTTAAATGAAGACTTTTTATAAAATAAGCTATATCAGTAGTTAATGAATTATAAAGTTCTAAACATTCTTTATATTCATCAGTATCTCTTATTAATTGTTTTTTATATTCACAAGAAAATTTTCGCGTATCATTTAGCGCCTTCAACACAGAAGAAATTGTTGCATACCCTGTTGCACCTGTTAAAATCGGAAATAATATACTACTATCACCAATTGTCGTCGTAAGTCCAAGACTTGCCAAAAAAGATAAAACTAAACCAATATTTTTTTGATCAGTTAAAAAAACAACTAACTGACTATTATAGGCACAATCAACCTTACTATTTATTTTTTTTAATTGTCTAGTTGTCATCATTAATCCCCTTTTCATCGCCTAAAATAGTACTAAAAATTACCTGTTTTGTCAAAATTATCCCTTATATTTAACCTTTTTTAAATAATCTCTCTCATTAATATATTTTTTATCATCTTTAAAAAAATAATATTTATCCAATCTCATCATCTCAATATTATCTATGTTACTAATAATTCCATTATAATAATTATCATATAATAATCTCTCTAAATAAAACTTATTTATTACTCGCTTTTCTTCTTTAATTACTTCATATAACTTAAATATCAAATAAGCATATAATATTAAATCATTAACTCTATATATAAAATTAAATAATATATAACAAATAAGACTTAATAAACCTATTATTATTGATAAACGATAACTCTTTTTATAAGATAAATACTTACTTAAAATAGTTAATATTAACTTACTCCCATCTAAAGGAATAATAGGTATTAAATTAAATAAAATTATATTAAAATTATATAACTTAAATAAATTATATGTACTTATTACTATAAAATTATTTCTATATAATAAATAAAATATTACAAATAACCCTAACTGAAATATAATTCCTCCTAAACTAATTAAGATATCTTTATATATTCGTTCATGAATTCTTTTATTTATATAAGTAACTCCCCCAAAAGGATAAATAACTATCTTTTCTATTTCTATATTATAAATTCTAAAGAAAAATACATGACCTAACTCATGTATTAAAACAATTATAAATATAATACTAATATTTTTTATATAACCTGCTAATAAAGCCAATAAAATAATTAAATATGTACTATAATCTATCTTTAATTTACGAGATATATTCTTCATAATCTAAGACCTTATCATCTTTCTTAATTGTAACTAAATAATTATCACTAATACTTACTCCAAGTACATCTCCTTTTGATACATAATCATATAAACTATATTCTGTTATATCTATATTACTATACCAAATATCTACTCCATCATTACCTTGTATTATAATCGTCTTTCCTAGATCATCCTTCTCCCCAATAAAGACAATAATTCCTCCTTCTATTGTATTAATTGGTTGTTCTCTAGAAACTGTAAATTTAACACTATCTCCTACTTTTTCATAACTATTACTATTACTTACATTAGCTACTAAAACTTCTTCTTCCTTTTTATCTTTACCAATATATTTATTATAAAATTTATTTAATGAACTAAAATCCATATTTCTTTCTAATACTTCTTTAGTATATTTACTTTTAAAATCACTACTAAAATTAGTTAAAACTAAACTACCTAATACAAAGATAACTGCTAATAATAATTTACTAAATAAAATAGATAATTTATCATTATCAATAGTTTTTTTCTTCATTTTCTTTTTATAATACTTACTATCTTTCATCATATCACCACTAAATAATATGATAAATTATCTATTTTAATAACCAAGTATTATAAAAAATATATAATATCTGTAATATAAATCCTAAAATAAAAGATTCTAAATAATAATTATTATAACCACCAATAAAAAACATAATATTAAAGTATAATCCATATAGTAAGATATTCTTAATAAAATAGTGTTTCTTCTTAAAATTAATACCTTTTATAACAAAATAAAATAATAAAAGAATTATTAAATTAAATAATATTTTTTGATACATTATATCTAATATTAAACCTACAATAACGACAGAAAACAAATTATTTTTATCAATATTATTAATGACAAAATAAGTTTTAATAGGACAAAAAAATAACAAAGTATAATCAAGTAAAAAACCTAAATAAATCATTTTATACTACTGATAACTCCAACATAAATTAAGTCACTATTATCTACTAATTCAACTTCTAATTCTTTACCTAAGTTATTTTCGTCCATTTTTACTTTTTTTATCTTTCCTACATATATTCCTTCTGGTACACTTGTAAGACCTGAAGTAACTATTACATCGCCCTCTTTTAATTCACTATATTTATCCAGTAAATCAACTTTATTACCTTTTAAATTACCAAAAGTATCATCTACTTTAACTGATAAACTAAAACTACTAGATAGTAACTTAACATTCGCTGTATCCTTGTTTACCTTATCAACAATTCCAATTAAACCCTCTTCATTTACAACTGGATCACCAACATTTACTTTATTACTTCCAATATTTATAACTATTTCATTATAAAAATTATGTATATCCCTTAAAATAACTCTAGCTATTACATAATCACTATTAATATCCTTTGTTTCTTTTAAACTCTTTACTTCATTTCGTAAAATATCTAATTCATTTTGTAAAGTTGCTATCTCAATAACTTCTTTATTATTATATTTTAAATAATTAAATACATAATTGCCACCAATTACCATACCTAATATAAATATCAAAGAAAGAAACTTTAACAAATATTTATTCTTGATTCGCAAATAAATCACCATCACTTTCTCGGAAACTATAATAATTATTCTTCCCAATAATTAAGTGATCTATTACTGGAATACTAAGTAATCTTCCTAATTTAATAAATTCATTAGTTAATTTAACATCTTCAAATGATGGACTTATACTTCCAGCTGGATGATTATGAACAATTATCATTCCACAAGCATTGCATTTAACTCCTTCTCGAAACACATCTCGAGCCGTAATGCTACTATTATTAACTGTTCCGATAAAAATAACTTTCTTTAAAATAACATATTTTTTTGTATCTAAATATATAGCTAAAAATTTCTCTTGTAATTCATTTTCTAATTCATCTTTAACTAAATAATAAGCATCTGTACTATTTCTTATTTGCGTTACTAAATCCTCTTTAGATAAAACTCTTTTACCAAACTCAATCGCACTTAATAAAGTAATTGCTTTTACTTCGCCAATACCTTTAATATTTTTTAAACTATTATAGTTAATATGATCTAAATCATGTAATTTAATTTCTTTTAAAATATCCGTACTTACTTCTTTAACAGACTTTTTAGAAGTTCCTGTTCTAAGTAAAATACTTAATAATTCTTCATTACTTAAAGCTTTCACTCCATATTTTTTAAATCGTTCTCGAGGTCTTTCTTCTATCGGTAATTCTTTAATTAAATAACTCATAACATCTCCTTATACTTATTTAAAACATCTAAATTAATTGTACTATAAGTATCACTACTACTCTTTTTAATTAATTCTTCATCCTCCTTTATCTCCCTAACAAAATCTTTACTTACATTTAATTCCTTCAAATAATAATTAAGACCTATTTTCTCATAATAATTACTAACTTTTTTTATAGCATCCTTATCAGATAAAATAGCTACATAAACACGATATAAACTATCATCCATAATAACAATTCCATTATTTCGATCAGCCACTTTTAAAGCATTATCATAATTACTAAATACACCTATTTGAAAAGCATTAACCACCTTCGTATCAACATTTTTTTCATCTTTTAAAACAACTTTATTAAATACTATATAAGCAAGACCTCCTCCTACCGCAATTGCACAAAATATAATAATTAAGACTTTTTTCATATTATCACCATCATCAATATACCTTATATTTCATATATTAAATGTCGAGTTCTGTCATTAAAAGCTTTTAACAACATATTTTTTCAATAATTGAATTATATTATACTTCTACCTTATATATTATGGCTTTAATTAGAAATTCCTTTTTTATAAAAAAAATATTTATAACAATTAATTATAAATATTAACTTTGCCAAACAAATTGCCACTTATCATATAAAATAATATATAGACACAGCGCATTTTATATTGAATAAATATATTTAAATTGACATATAAAAACTGATGAAAAATCATCAGCTTTTATAATTTATTAGTTTTTAGAATTCTTTTTCTAA
>CANQFI010000015.1 GCA_947598455.1 uncultured Bacilli bacterium
AGTTCATTTAAAACGAATAAATGCGAATGTGGGAACGATTAATGTTCCTCTTTTTTTGTGATTAATTTAAGAAATAGTATTGGGTATTGAATTAATAACAAAAAAATTATAAAATTATGTTAGAATAAAATAAATTCTTAAATAAAGAATAAAGGGGATGAATTAATGTGAAGGCTGTTGTAGGTTCAACAATTTTATCGAGCAGTTATGATGCAGGTATAGAGTTAGCTAAAAATGCTACTAAGGGTTTAAGAAATCCGAAAGTTGGTTTTCTTTTTGGATCAACTAAATATACACAAAGTGAATTATTAAGAGGTGTAAAATCTTTTAATCCAGATATAAAAGTAATCGGTTGTACTTCTAATGAAGCTATTATGACTCCAGATGGAATTATTTGGAATGAAGATGGTTTTGCTGGAATGATGTCATTAGAAGATAATGAATTAACTGTAGGTGTTGCAATAACGGAAAGAGGTACTGATGCTAGGTTGGCGGGAAGAAGAGTAGCTAAAGAAGCTATGGCAAATGCAGAAAAAAAATATCCACCTATTGGTTTTGCATTATTTACAACGCCAGGTAGTGAAGAAGAATATATTAAAGGTATTCAGGATGTATTAGGTGAAATACCAATTTTTGGTGGAACAGCTTCATCTGAGAAAAATAGTCCTAATTGGAAAGTTTTTTGTGAAAATAAATCAACTAATGATGGATGTGCAATTGCAATTTTTTATACAACTAAAAAAATTAAAAATGTTTTTGTAAATAATTATAAAGAAACAAAGAATATGGGAATTATAACTAAGGTTGAAGGATTAAGAAATATAGTAGAAATAGATAATGTTCCAGCTTTAAAAAAATATGCTGAATGGAATAACATTGATGCTGAAGCTCTTATGAGTGAAAGGTTATCTTATGCAGCTATATCTGTTCCGTTAGGTACTAAAACAATTGGTGGGGAGACAGTTTTAGCGCATCAATTATTAAAAGGAAATCAGAATTATTCTTTAGAAGTAGGATCTAATGTTAGTGTTAATACAGCTATTATACAATTAAAAACTACTGAGGATGAACTTATTGAAGGGGCTGTTAAAGCGACTATAAATTTAAAAGATGATTTTAAGTTATCAGCTGTTTTAGTAATGCATGGAAGTGGAAGAAAGAATTTTTTAGATGAACGTTTAGATGAAGATTTTGTTGCTTTAAAGAATGCTTTAGGAGATGTGCCATTTATTGTTACATTTACTAATAGTGAGTTTGGTACTGTTGATCATTCTGGTGCACTCGTTGCTAATCTTTCATTATCTTTTACAGGATTTTCTGAATAGTTATATATAAATGTATTTTCTATAATAAATAAATATATTAATATTTAAAAAAAAGCTTGACTATGATATTTTTTTGCTTGAAAAAATTTCTAAAAATTGCAAAAATTGAAAAATGTAAAATTTATGAAAATCGAATTTTTGGAAAAAAAGTAAAATATTGTAAATCGAACATAAAAAAATGAAAAAACTCTTTTAAGTCCTTATTTTAGGGACTTTTTTTAGAAAAACTCTTCTTGTTAATATCAAATTTTAAAAAACAAAAATGCCTTAAAAATGGGGAAAATTGAAAAAATGAAATTTTTGAAAAATACAATTTTTGAAATTTTTTGCAAAAATAAAACTTTTCTTTTTTATATATGTTTTATATAATGAAGTTAGGAAAAAAGGTAAAAGGAGAGTTTTTAAAAATGGCAAAAAAAGAAGAAGATCTTTTTGCTACACTACAAGTAGTAAAAAGAAATGGTAAAAAAGTAGAATTTAATACAACGAAAATTGCTATTGCAATCAAAAAGGGTTTTGATGATGTAATTGAACAATCTTTAGATGAAACTGGTGAAGCTAAATATTCTGAAAAGGATATGCAAAAAGTTTTTCATGATGTATTAGATAGAATCGAAAAAGATTATTCTGATAAAGAGAAAATAAAAATCGAAGAAATTCAAGATCTTATAGAAACTTCATTAAAAAGTAAAAAATATGATGATGTTTATGAATGTTTTTCAAGTTATCGTGAAAGAAGAGCACAGTCAAGAGAAGCTTTTACTGAAGATAAGAGATCTCATAAATTTTTAAAGACTTTAGAGGGACTTGCTTTAAAAAGTGCTTCTGAGGATGATACAAAAAGAGAAAATGGTAATATAGATGGAAACTCAGCAATGGGGACTATGTTACAATTTGGTTCTAATGTATCTAAAGAATTTGCTAAAACATATTTAATGAAGAAAAAGTTTGCTGATGCTCATGATGAAGGTGATATTCATATTCATGATATGGATTTTGAAGCAATGGGTACAACAACTTGTTTACAAATAGATTTAGATAAGCTATTTAAAGGTGGTTTTTCTACAGGTCATGGTTATTTAAGAGAACCAAATGATATTATGAGTTATTCAGCATTAGCGGCGATTGCTATTCAGGCTAATCAAAATGATCAACATGGTGGACAAAGTATTCCTTTATTTGATTATTATTTAGCGCCTGGTGTTGTTAAAACATATAGGAAACAGCTTAAAATGACAATTCAAGATTTTTTGGATTATTCAGATTTTCAAAGCTTTATAAATATGAAGAGCGTTGAAGATGTTATTAATAAGTTAACAACAATTGAAACACCAGTTGAATCTTTTGAAAAATTCTATAAAGATAATGAAACTTTAAAAAGATTATTTATGATAGCTTTAGATAAGTCGGTTAAGAAAACTGATAAAATTACTTTTCAAGCTATGGAAGCTTTTGTTCATAATTTAAATACAATGCATTCAAGGGCTGGAGCACAAGTTCCATTTAGTTCAATAAATTTTGGAACTGATACTTCTCCAGAAGGGCGTATGGTAATGAAAAATTATTTACTAGCTGTTGATGCTGGGTTAGGACATAGTGAAACACCAATATTTCCTATATCAATATTTAAAGTTAAAGATGGAGTAAATTATAATCCTGGAGATCCAAACTATGATTTATTTAAATTATCTTGTAAGGTATCAGCGAAAAGATTATTCCCTAACTTTGAGTTTATAGATGCTCCATATAATTTACAATATTATGTTCCAGGAAGACCTGAAACAGAGGTTGCAACAATGGGATGCCGTACAAGAGTTATGGGTAATGTAGTTGATCCAGAAAAGGCAATTACACCAGGACGTGGTAATTTATCGTTTACAACTATTAATTTGGTTAGACTTGGAATAAAACATGGTATTGTTGGTCCTAGTGCTTTAAAGAAAGCTGATATGAAAAGTTTCTATGAAGATTTAGATGAAAAAATTGAATTATGTAAAGATCAATTACTTGAAAGATTTGAAATTCAATGTAATAAGAGAGTGTATAATTTCCCATTCTTAATGGGTCAAGGAAACTGGATGGATTCTGAAAAACTTAAACCAAATGACAAATTAAAGAAAGTATTGAAACATGGTACTTTATCAGTTGGATTTATTGGTTTAGCAGAGTGTTTAGTGGCTTTAATTGGTGAACATCATGGTGAATCGGAAAAAGCACAAAAGTTAGGTTTAGAAATAATTGGTCATATGAGACAAAAACTTGATGAATATAGTCAACAATATAAACTTAACTTTACTTGTTTAGCTACACCAGCTGAAGGATTAAGTGGAAGATTTACTAAAATAGATAGAGCAATATATGGAAAGATTAAAGGAGTAACAGATCGTGAGTACTATACTAATTCATTCCATGTACCAGTTTATTACAATATATCAATATCTAAAAAAATTAAACTTGAAGCACCATATCATGCATTAACTAATGCTGGACATATTAGTTATATTGAATTAGATGGTGATGTTACTGAAAATGTCGAAGCATTTGAATCAGTAATAAGAATGATGAAAGAAGCTGGAATTGGTTATGGAGCTATTAACCATCCAGTAGATAGAGATCCAGTTTGTGGATATGTTGGAGTTATTAAGGATGTATGTCCTGGCTGTGGAAGACGTGAAGGTGATCCAATTCCAGCAGAATTATTAAAAAGCTTAAATATAAATAATAAATAGAAAGAAAGAGGTAAAGGGTATGAAAACAGAAAAAATTGAAAAGGTTGCTGAAACTAAGGTTGAAAGCAAAAAAATGGTAGGAGAAGGAGTAGGTTTCGAAAGAATTAGAAGAATCACTGGTTACTTAGTAGGTACAGTTGAAAGATTTAATGATGGTAAAAGAGCCGAAGAACACGATAGAGTAAAACATACATTTGATAAATAGTAAAAGTGGTTATGAACCACTTTTATTTTGGTTAGAAATTATCTATTTATGTTATAATTAGACAAATTATGGGTGATTTTATGAAAAAATTAGATATTATATATGAAGATAAGGAATTACTTGTTGTAAATAAAGAATCTCATAAATTAACTGTTGCTACAGAAAAAAGAGAATATAATACTTTATATAGTGAAGCAAGTAATTATGTTAAAAAACAATATCCTAAAAATAAAGTATTTATTGTACATAGATTGGATAAAGATACATCGGGGATTGTTATATTTGCTAAAAATCAAGATAAAAAAAGACAATTACAGAGTAATTGGGAAAATGTTAAAAGAGAGTATTTAGCAATTGTAAAAGGCAAAATGCCTAAGAAAAAAGATGTTTTAAAAGATTATTTGGTTGAAGCTAAGAACTTAAATGTTTATATTACTAATGATAAAAATAAAGGCAAATTAGCAATAACTGAGTATGAAGTATTAAAAGAAAGTAAAAATTATTCATTATTAAAAATAAATATTAAAACGGGGAGAAGAAATCAAATAAGAGTTCAATTAGCTAATATTAACCATCCAATTGTAGGAGATAAAAAATATGGTAGTATTAATAATGTATTAAAACGTTTGGCATTACATGCAAATTTAATAGAATATAGAGATAAAGGTAAAGTATATCATTTTGAAACAAAATATCCTAAAGAGTTTATGAAGATATTTAAAGATATATAATAAAATAATTAATGAATGCTATGTAGAATAATTTTAATTTATGGTATAATTATCAAAGATAGGTGATTAGAATGTCAGGATTAGCAAATTTTTTGTTTGGTAATATTTTTCTTATTATTTTGGTAGCGATTATTATTTATACAATTCGTCAATATAAGGATTTAAAAGAAAGAACAGCATCAATAAATGATATTTTTAAAAAAACATTGGATGCTTATTTGACAACGAAAATGAATGAAGCTAAAGAAGATGCTGATAAAATAAAAAAGGAACATGGCGAAGATGAAATTGTTGCAGCAGAAATTAATCGTCTTTTATACCAAATAGAGGAATTCGAAAAGGGTTCAATTAATGATAAAGTAGCAGCTAGTAATTCGATAAATAAGTTTAAAGTAAGTAAAAAAATAGATTTTGAAAAATATCCATATTTGAAGGAATTAGAAGGTCTTGGTACTTTTACAGAGGAAGATATGACTTCATTGGAAAATGGGGTAGCGATAGCTCGTAAAGAATATAATACTCAGGCATTTAGATATAATGAAAAAGCTAATGAGGTGCCTATTCAGTATTTGACTAAATTTTTAAAATTAAATTCTCAATTTACGATATTTGATGCTCCTAAATATGCAAAATATGTTGATGATTACGAAGTCTTTGAAGAAAAGGAGCCTGAAATAAATTCATTAACTTTGTTAAATAGAAATGCAGAAGTAGAAGAAAAGGCGGAAAAACTTAAAGTTGCTACTGATAAAAAAATAATTAATGAAGCACCAGTTATAGAATATAGTGATGTTATTTTAAAACCTACTAAAAAAATTCAACAGGATATTTTAGCAACTGATATAGTATCTCAAGATGAAACCGATAAAGAAAAAAATTCTGAAAAAGAAGCTGAAAAAAAGGAAAAAGATCAAAAAAAGAATTAGATTTTATTTATCTAATTCTTTTAATTTGTCATATTGTTTATATAAGTATTGAACATGATTTTCTAAATAAAAATAATGATAGATATATAAAATTAGGAATACAGTTAAAATCATGGCAATAGGAAGAAAAATTAAGCTTATAGCCATCATTCCTAAAAATAAGAGAGTTATTAAGGCATAAAATAAAGTAACATATAAATGAATTTGTCTTTCATGTTGGAAAAAACTTATTTTTATTAAATGATTTTCTATTACTTCTTTTAAATCAGAATGTTTTTTATCTTCAAGGTATTTGTCTATACTTTTCATATATTCATGAATATATTCTCTCATAATATCACCATTTATATTATAGCACGTATTAGCTAATAAAAAAACAAACTCAAATGAGTTTGTAATTTTTTAATGGCGCCTGATGTAGGACTCGAACCTACGACCTAACGGTTAACAGCCGTGCGCTCTACCGACTGAGCTAATCAGGCATTGCTCTTTAATTATAACATTCTAAAAAAAATAATGTCAATAAAAAATTCGCTTTTTTTATAAAAAAATAAATATTTTTGTTATTTAGGTTGGAATATCGATGTTTTTTACTTGATTTATATCGTTTTTGATTGAAATATTAGCGATCAAACTTATTATGATATAATCCTCAGTACTTAATTTTTCATTTTTATCAGTTGGTAGAATAGCATTTTGATTAGGTATTTTCACATCAAAAGAGAATGAATAATAAGTATTAGTTATCTCTCTTATATATTCTGAGTTAATTATTTCATAATTATTCCAACTTTTAATCATTTCTTTAGAAATATTTTGATCAGTTTTTATGTCATCTAGTATAGAATAAAGATAATTTTCAATTAATTCCTTTTCATTTATGTTTGATAAAACTTCTGGTTTTTCTTCGTTATAATCGTTTTTGTTTGAATCACCTTTTATTTCTTTAAGAGCATTTTTAATTTCAGAAGAAAAACCATTATATTCTGAAAGAGAAGCACAATAAGATTTGGCACTAAATACTAATAGAGATGAAGCTCCTAAAAGGCAACTATATATTATGAAATCAAATTTTATATTTCTTCTTAATCTCATATTATTCACCTTATATTATTATACTATAAAGTTATTATTTTTAAAACCCAAGTTATATAATAAATAATAAATATGAAAAGATACTAGTTTTATACTAGTATCCAAAATCATAATCTAAAAGCCATCCTTGATCAGCTAATATTGAGTATATTTTGCCATCCATTTCAACACTAACCCATTGATATGACCATTGATTTTTATTTATATGTTCGCATTTTAAATTACCTTCTTCACATAATAGGATTACAGCATGACAAAAACCTGGTGAGGAAGCAGCTTTTAAAATAAGAGCTCCGTAGGCTTCATTACCAAAATTAATTTTATAATCTTCTGATGTTTGACCAGTTAATAAAGTTACGTTATTAAATAAGTAATCAACAATGGCATTAGCTTTTTCTAAGTCGGTCATGTTATCAGTAAATATTTTTTTAGCAACTAATCTAGCTTCAATTGTGGCAAGTCTTAAGCGACCATCTTTAGTATCTTTATCTAATGGATTAGGTGGAGTGACTTCTGGTTTTGGTTTATTACTAGATGAAGAATTATCTTCTGATGAGGAACTACTTCCAGATGAAGAACTACTGCTAGATGATGAGCTTCCGCTTGATGAAGAGTTATTATTTGATTGAGAATTATCATTAGATGGATAATTGTTATTTAATGAAGAATTATTATTTTGAGAGTTATTAGTGGAAGAATTATTTTCATTAGATGGTTTATTTGATTGATTAGAATTTGAATTATTAGTTGCTTCTTCAAAGATAGTGATTTTCATTTCTTCTTCGGTTTTATTGCCATCTTTATTTATAGCAAATACTTTAATTATATATTCACCAACTTTATTGAAGTCGACAAAGCCTTCTGTTTGGACTTTTAAGATACCATCTTTTTCATCAAAAGCACTAATGCCTTCAAGAATGTCTATTTCACTTCCTAAGGCAATAGACTTATTACTTATGCCATAAATAATTGGATAATTTGAATTGTTTACAAGTAAGGAAATATCTTTTTTAGTGGTTATATCTTTAGTCTTTTTAGTAAGTATTTTATAATTATATTGTTCTATTAAAACGATACTTATATTAACTCTTCCAGTATTATTGAAAGAAATTGTGTCAGTATTAGATATTTTTTTATTATCGACATATAATTCTATATTTATATTAGAATCTATTTGGTTAGTGTTAATTAAATAATCTATTAAACCTTTAGAAGTCCAGTTACTATTATATTTAATTGTATTTATGGATGGTTTTAGGGCATTTTCAAGAGCTGTATTATTTTCTTTAGCAATTTGTTTAATTATTTTTTCGTGTTTTTGTGTTTGTGTTGAACAATATAAAGTTATGCTAATAATAAATAGAAGTATAAGACTTAAAGTTATAGTTATATATTTAAAAATTTTCTTTTTATTTATTTTTTTTGAAGGTGTGTTTGAAGGTGTGTAAGTAATATTTTTATTATTGTTAAATTGATTAATAGATGGTGAAAGTGGTTTAAGTTGTGTAGTAGTGTTTTCTGTTTTGGTATTTAAGCTTGAATTATTATTTGGTATTGTTGAGATTTGATTAGTTATGTTATCTGTTGGTTGTAATGACTCATTTAATAGACGAGGTAGATCTAATTTTTCTAATTCATTGTTATTGTTATTGGAATTATTATTCATTATTACACCATCTTTTTTACATTATCTGTTAAGTTGTATATTAATCAATTTATGCTAATTGTAAACTATTTTAATATTTATAGCAATATGATGATTGTTTTCTATGTAAATATTTTTGTACATTATTTCTTTATTTTATTACTATTCATGTTATAATTATTGTGGTGATTAGGTATGAATGGTACAAATGGAAATGGTCGACAACAAAGCTATACTTATCAAGTTGGTGGTGCTAAAAAAATAGTGAATACTTCGCCAGTTATTAATAATCAACAGAGTATTAATGCTGTTATTGCTGATACAAAAGAACCAGAAGTTTTAGATGTACCAGTTAATCAAAGTGTTAATAATGTTTCTGTTAGTAATACGCCTGTTTATAATGGGGTAAGTATTTTAGAACGTTATGGTGATGATCTTACTGCTAGAGAATATATTACTGATCCTTCAATATGTAGGGATGAAGAAATTAAGCAAGTTATTATGACTCTTTTAACACCTGAAAAAAGTGCTTTATTAGTAGGTAAAGCTGGTGTTGGTAAAACATCTATAGTTGAAGGTGTTGCTTATCGTATTCAAAAACATATGGTTCCTAAAGCCTTAGAAGGTTATAAAATATATAAGTTAAATGTTACTTCTTTACTTGGTAAAACAGAGTCTAATGGACAGATTGAAAATAGAGTAGATTTACTAGTTAAAGAATTATCTAAAAGAACTAAGACAATAGTATTTTTAGATGAAACACATGTTTTAGTTAATAAAGATGGAGCCGAAAATGGAATTGACTTTGCTAATATGTTTAAAGCTGGTCTTGACCGTGGAGAAATTAAAATGATTGGTGCGACTACTGATGAAGAATATGAACAATATATCTTAAAAGATAGAGCTTTTTTAAGACGTTTTCAAAAGATTGATGTAATAGAAGCTGATCAAGAAACAACGGTTAAAATATTAATGGGAACATATCCAAAAATAGAAGCTAAAACGGGAGTTCATTTTGAATATACATCATTTATAATTGAAAGAATTATGAAATTTATTGTAGATATGACTGATGAATATAAAAGAATATATGAGATATCAAGTAGATATCCTGATATTTGTTTAACGATTGTATCAAATGCTTTTACGTATGCTTTATTTGATAATGAAAATGTATGTCGTATAAAACATATATATAAAGCAGTATGTAATGCAAGAAATGTTTATGATGATGCGAAGAAGAAAGCGATAGAAAAGTTTAAAGTGGATTTTGCTGATTTAATAGCTGAGGAGAATGTTGATTTAACAGAAATAAATTAAAGAATAGAATGGGTGAATTTATGGAAAAGATTAGAGTTTTTCAAATTGGTTGTGGCAAGATGAGTGTTTATACAATGCGTTATGTTTTTGAACATGGTGCTAAGATTGTTGGAGCTGTTGATATTAATCCTAAACTAATTGGGAAAGATATAAGCGAAGTTATGGGTGGTGAAAAGAAAAATGTCATTATTACAGGTATTAATGATTTAACTAATTACATTAAGATGGCTAAACCTCATATTGCAATTATTACAACAATGAGTTTATTGAATGATATTAAAGATTTAGTAAGGGCTTGTGTTTGCTTAGGAGTTAATGTTATTACAACTTGTGAAGAAGCATTTTATGCAAGTAACTCTAATCCAACTATATTTCATGAATTAGATGTTTTAGCTAAAGCTAATAAAGTTACAATTACGGGATGTGGTTATCAAGATATTTTTTGGGGTAATTTAATTAGTGTTTTAGCGGGAACAACACATAAGATTACAAAAATTAAGGGATCTTCTTCTTATAATGTAGAGGATTATGGAATTGCTTTAGCTAAAGCGCATGGCGCCGGATTATCCTTAGAAGATTTTGAAAAAAATATTGCTTCTGCTGATATGATTAGTGAAGAAAAAAGAAATGAAATTATAAAAGCTGGTAAGTATGCACCATCATATATGTGGAATACTGTTGGATGGCTTGCTGATAAATTAAAATTAAATATTATAAGTATGAAACAAGAATGTATACCACAAACTTATGAAGAGGATTTAAACTCTAGTACTTTGAATATAATTATTAAAGCTGGAAATGCAACAGGTATGAGTGCTTTAGTAACAGCAGAGACTCATGAAGGAATTACTTTAGAAGCTGAGTGTATTGGTAAAGTTTATGCGCCAGATGAAGTAGATACTAATGAATGGACAATTATAGGGGAACCTGAAACAACTATTACAGTAAAACAACCAGCAACAGTAGAACTTACTTGTGCTGATATTGTTAATAGAATTCCTGATGTAATTAATGCTAAACCAGGTTTTATTCCAACTAGTCAAATGCCTGAACCAATGTATCGTTTAGAAAGCCTAGAAAAATATATAAAATAACTTAAAGCATTAAAAATGATGCTTTAAGTTATTTAGTATTACATATTGTTATATGAAAACTAAAGTTTTTTTCAAAATAATAATTCTCTTATAAAATTTCTTTATTTGGTTACTAAAAATGTAGAGAAAAAATGAATAATTAAATATTCAAATTGGGATATGATGTATAATGAATTAAATATTTTATATCTAATCGTTTAAAATGATATTTGAAAATTTAATTAATTAAGATAATACTAGATTATCAAAAAAAGACTTACATAGTCAATTTCTAATATTTATTACCATAGATAGGTAACTTTACACAAAGTTTTTTACATTCTCTGGTAGAGCATTGTGCTCAATATCCGATTGGTATTTTTAATAAATTATTTAGAAGAATATTTACTTTTATTATTCCTTATGCCTTGGTTAATTATTAGCCTTTATTATATTTAATAGGTAAAAGTGATAATTATTTGTATTCAATCCTTCCTTTAATAGTTATATTTTATTTAATTCCTAGTATTTGGATATTTAATAAAGGCTCTAAAAAATATTTAAGTACTGGTTCATAAAAAAAAGATTTTAGTTTTTGAGACTAAAATCTTTTTATATTTTCATTTTTTTATAAAATAATTTAATATAGACTATTAGGTAAGCCATTGAAATAGCATAACCGGCAATTACATCACTAGCAAAATGGACACCTAAATAGATTCTACTTATACCAATTAATAAAACTAATAAAGATAGTAAAGAAGAATATAATAATTTATAACTTCTTTTTATTTTTTTATGATCTATGATATAAAGAAAGAAACCATAGAATGCCAAACTTAACATGGAATGGCCGGATGGAAAACTATAACCATTTTCAATAATTAGATTAATATCAAGAGGTCTTTCACGAACAAAAATAAATTTTAATGTTTGATTAAGAATAACACATAGAAAAATATTTAAAGCTATTAAAAAAGCATTCTTTTTATTTTTACTAAAAATCATAATTAAAATAGTTGCAATAATAATAAACCATGTGCTACATAAAAATGATATAAATTTAAAAAATATTGTAACTGGTTGACATTTTATTCTGATAATAATGTTATATATGAAATTATCAAAATTACTAACATTATTAGTAAGAAGTAAAGTCATAAAAAAGATAAATAAGAGGATACTTAAAGTAAATATTATTCTTTTCCAATACTTCCTACATAATGTGAGAAGTTTATTCATCACTATCACCAAAGTATATATTTAGAAGTTCTTTGTATCTTTTAAGTAATTTAGGATTTGCTTCTTTTTTCTTAGCGATGTTATAAACTTCACGGTATAACCAACGATTTTCGTCTTTAGTACCACCGGTATTTTTCCATATACGATCACCATTTTTTAAAAAGTTATTGTAGTTTGCTAATAAAAGATGTAATTTATCGGCTAACATAATATTTATAACATTAATATCATCATTATTTCTAATTCTTCGGATATATTCTTTTTTTCTTTCTAACCATTTAGCAATGGCCATGTCTTCAGATAAATCAGATACCATATCTGCTACTAGTGTTCCAAATTTTTCTTCAATTTCTTCATAACCATATTCTGTATCATTAATAATGTCATGTAATAAAGCGGATACTAAAACATCTTCAGCAGCATCAATGTCTCTAATCATTGAATATACAACCATAGCGTGAAAACTTTTATCAATGTTTTCGGACTTCATTTTAATTCCACGATTAGCTTTTACCATAAAATAAATGGCTTCTTCAACACTTGAATACATATTACCACCCATTCTCTACCTTATATTTATATTTTATATTAAAATGAGAAATTTGACAAAGAAAAAAGGATAATTAGATATTTGAAGTGTCTACTTTTTTAAATAAATTTACAAAAAAAGGATTCTAATTTTTTTTAGAACTCTTTTTGTACTTACTTTGTTCATTTAATTCTTGATAATAAAGAATGGTATTTTTATCATAATATCTTATTTCACCACTTGGTAACATAAGCATTCTTTCAATACCTAAGTTATCAACAAATTCTGGATTGTGAGATACAACTAACATTGTTCCTTCATAATCTTTAAATGTTTTGGCAATTATTCTTTGGGTTTCAGGATCTAGATGGTTAGTAGGTTCATCTAAAATAAGGAGATTAGCGCCGGTTAAAGCTAATTTAGCTAAAGCAACACGACTTCGTTCACCAGGGGATAAGTATGATACTTTTTTATATATTTCATCACCAGAAAATAAGAAATTGCCTAAAAATGCTCTTAAATTTTTAGAACTAAGATTAAATTCATTAAAGTTTTCTAAGATCATTTTATCATTTTCAAGTAATTCATGTTCTTGAGCATAGTAACCGATTTCTGTTTTTTCGTTAATATCAATATTTCCAGAAAAGGGAGTAAGATTACCGACAATTAGTTTTAGAAGAGTAGATTTACCAATACCATTTTCACCAACAATTAAAAATTTTTCACCACGACCTAAATCAAAAGTTAAATCGTTAATTAGAAGATGATTTTTGTTGTAACCAAATTTTAAATTTTCTACTTTTAAAGGAACTATACCACTTGGATGATTAATTTTCATTTTAAAGTTGGTTGTTTTTGTTTTTTTCTCTAAAGTTATTTTATTTTCTTCTAAACGGGCAAGCTTTTTTTGACGATCTTTAGCAATACGGGCTTTCTTTTCATTACCACCAATATATTTGGCAATTATTCTTTTTAGTTTTTCTTCTTCTTTAACTTGTTTATCATATATTCTTTCTTGCGTTTTTAAACGTTCATTTCTAATTTTCATATACTTTTCATAATTACCTGGAAATAATTCCATTTTATGAGTAGTTTTATCAACATATAAAGTTTGAGTAGTTACTTCACTTAAAAATTCTATATCATGAGAAATAACTAATATAGTTCCATTATAGTTTTTTAAATAATTAATAATATAATCTTTACTATCATAATCTAAATGATTAGTTGGTTCATCTAAAAGAAGTATTTCAGGATTAGAATAGAGTAATCGAGCAAAGGCTATTTTGCTTTTTTGACCACCAGATAAATTACATAGTTTCATATCTAGTAAATCACTATCTATATTCATACCAGTTACTATTTTTAAAAGAATATTTTCAGCATTATAAACTTCATAGTATTCTAATTTTTCTTGAAGTTTACCAATTTGTTTCATAATATATTTTAATTTTTTTTCATCAGTTTCAGTACTAGCATCGGTATAAGCTTTTGATAATTGGTTTTCTAATTTTTTTATGGGTCTGCCATCTAAAAGATAATCAAAAACTGATATATCCATACTAGGAATTTCATCACTTATTACTTGAGGAAGAAAACCTATTCGGGTGTCAGGTTTTAAAATAATTTTACCGCTATCTGGTTCTAATTTACCCATTATTAGTTTAAAGAATGTAGATTTACCAGCACCATTCATACCGATAATACCAACTTTTTCTTTATCTTTAATTTGAATGGTGACATCATCGAATATTTCTTGTAAACCAAAAGACATAGATAAGTTTTTTATATTCATAATATCACCTCGCATTAATTATAATATCATAAAAATAGAAGATAAAGAAATATCTTCTACTTTAGATCTTTGTAAATTATTTTTTACGAAGCGTATAAGCTAAATGAACATTGTTCATTAATTCATAAACAGTCATTGGTCCGACACCACCAGGTACAGGAGTTATATAACTACATTTGTTTTTTAAATTTTCAAAATCGGCATCGCCATATAATTTATCATCTTCACGATTAATACCAACGTCAATAACAACAGCATCTTTTTTAACCATATCTTCAGTTAAGAAGTGTTTTTGACCAATTGCAACAATTATAATATCAGCATTTTTAGTTATTTTAGCAATGTTTTTAGTTTTAGAATGGCATAGTATGACAGTAGCATTACGATTTATAAGTAGATTAGCAATAGGTTTACCAACTAGAATACTACGACCAATTACAACAACGTTTGTTCCTTCTAAGGAAATATTGTAGGCATCTAGTAAATCGATAATTCCTTTAGGAGTACAAGGTATTAAACAATTAACATTATGAATTAATTTGCCAGCATTGATAAATGTTAATCCATCAACGTCTTTTAAAGGATTTATTGTATTTTGTATAATATTAGCATTTAAATGAGAGGGGAGGGGCATTTGAACAATAATACCATCTATTTTATCATCATTATTTAATTTTTCTAATTCGCTTATTAATTCATCTTGAGTTATGTTATTAGGGTAATTTTGATGAACAAAGTAATATCCTAATTCTAAAGCTATTTTTTCTTTTTGTTTAATATAAACATTACTAGCATCGTCAGCACCTACTTGAATAACTGCTAAACCTAATTGCTTATTTACTGTTTTAAGTTTTTCTTTTAATTCTTTTAATTTATTATTACGAAGTTCTTTTCCATTCATTAATTCCATAGTTTTACCTCACAACATATTATATATTTATTATAACATAAAAGACTTAGTATTATTTACTAAGTCCTGCTTTATCAAAGGCATTTTTAATGCTTTCAGCTTCAACGTATCCAGAAATACCACCAATTACTTTATTATTTTTAATTATAATAGTTAATGGAGTTCCACTTATGTGTTCACTAACGAAAGTTTTCCATTCATCGTTACCAGTTAATGAATTTAATGTATTAAATGATTCATTATCACTAACATAAGGTTCTTGTACGTTGAAATTAACTATTTTGGCTAGATCAATGTATCTTAAAGTAATATTATATTCTTTAGCAACATCAATAGCTATTGGAACATAAAGAGCACAGTAGCCACATCCTTGTCGGCCTATTACAACAACAATTGTTTCATTTTTAGACTCAGATGCGATATCAGCAGCAGATATTTCTTTCATTGCAGAAGTATCATAAGAATTATTTGTATTTTGTGTTGATGTGTCTTCACTGTTATTAGTATTAGAAGTACTATTAGAGTTATTATTGTTATTATGTGAACCATTGAAAACTCCAAATAATATTATTATGTTAATTAAAAATGTAACAAGAATTAAAAATAGGGTAATGTTACTTTTCTTTTCAATATTAATGATACGATCTTCAATAGAAGAATCTTGATAATTAATATCTTCTTCCTCTTCTTCTAATTGTTCATCAACTTCTTCTTCAATATTTTTAATTTCTTCTTCATCTTGTTCAATTATTTGCTTTTTTGAAACATTTTCTTTGATTTTTTCTTTAGTCATTTTTATCATCCCCTAAAAATATTATAAAACAAAAGTGGTTATAGCTCAAATAAAATCGTTCATTTTTAGTTTAATTAGATAATATTAAAATAGCAAATAATTGTAAATATTATGGAAAATATCTTTATTTGTTATTATTTATGAAGGTATAATATAAAGAGAAAGTGGGGATGTTATGAATAATAATGTAGTATGTCCTAATTGTAATTATGCAAATCCTATTGGAGCAAAATTTTGTAGTAAATGTGGAGGAAGTTTAGAACTTAATCAAGTAACAAAACTTGTTCAGGAATATGCTACGACAGGACATTTAGTTATTGAAAGAAAAAAAAGCTTTTGGGGATGTGCTATATCTTTAAAAATAGAAATAGCTGGAAATAGCTATGATTTAAGTAATGGTTCTAAGTTAGAGTTTGATTTAGTTCCTGGTGTTTATTCTATTTCATATAAAGTTTGGTGTCGTAGATTAAAAACAGTTGATGTTAATATGACATCAGCTGGTAATGCAAGAATATATTTTGTACCTGATTTATTATTTGGAGGATTTAAAGTAAGCAAGGAATCTAAATTACAATAAAAAATAGTATTTTATGAACTGAACCTCAAAAGTTGGATAGTTTAATTATTCAAGGATTGTAACCTAAATTGAATAGGTGACAGTCCTTTTAATTTTACTTTATAAATTAATTTGCTCATATAAAAACCTCGTTTCCTTTGCCTAGGAAATGGGGTCATATCATTTAAGTTCTATTTTTGGTTTGCCATTATTGAGTTTAATATTTAAAATCCTGTGTAGCTATGACGGTTTTTAGGATTTTTATTTGTTAATTTATAAATATCATCACGATCTACTAATACCATTGGATATTCCTTAAACCAATCTGGTAAGTTTTCGTGATCTTGAGTATCAGCATCAAGATATGTATCAAGAAGCATACAATTATCGCCACAAACACCTTTAATAAAAGAGTCTTTACTATAATAACCAAGTCGATTTAATTCTTTTCTAAAAGAGGTTAAAATACGATATGGAACATCAGTAGCAGGTCTAGTCAAATATTTTTGAACTTCTAAGCCTGCTAAGACGATACCTTCTTTGTCTCTAATATAATCTTCTTCATAGTTTTTAGTTATTAAGTAGAGATTAGGACAAATTAAGTCTTCATAGGACCATTTAGTTTTTACTAATTTAATAACGTAATCTCCGATACGGTAACAAGATAAAGTGGCACCGCTATTTACATAACATGTTTCTTTACTTTTACTAAGATCTAGATATTTTTCAACGTAACTATGTAATTTTTTACCTAAATGATTAGAGTAAATACCACTTAAGTTATAATCCCATTTTTGATTAGTATCAGGTCTTTGAAAAATGGAAATTGTTTTAGCAAAATTTTCGATAAGTTCTTTAGAAACAGCTTCAGCATGGTGGAAATAAATAATAAATTGATAATCAATAGAACTAGCAAATAAACGATCAGCATCTTTATTAAATTCATTAACTTTTTCAGGATTTCTAGCAAATGTATAGGAATTTTCGCTAGTTTTTATTTGCTCAAATTCTAGTAATTTAGCCGCTAAAGTGTTTTCAGGATAGTTAGATAAAATATATTCTTTTAGAGATAACCAAATATTTTTATCAGAAAGATTTTTAAAGGCAAGAATTGCTATATTACAAATATCTTCCATGTCCATTAGAGTTGGTATGAAAGTAAGTTGTTCATGTTCTTTATAAGTTACGTTCGTTAAATATTTAGTAAAATCATCATATATAATATTAATATACTCTGGGTGATTTTCTAATATATATGTCATAAATAAAAATCTTATATGAAGATTATCATGGAGATAGAAAATATTAATTAAATCATAGTTATTATCTATATTTTGAAAAATAAATTTAAATATTTCTTTTAAAGTATCTTCGTCTTTTTTTTCTAGTTCTGTTTGATTAGCAATAATATAATTTTTACCCCAAATGGTATTATTCAATAAGTTAAGAAGATGTTCTTTTGTTAAGTAATTAAAATTTAAATATTTTTTTAAAATATATAAGGTTTCTTCTTGATATTCATCCATATCGTAGATTATAGCGAAACAAAAACGGTAATCTTTATCTATTAATTTGTAAAGAAAACCATTTACGATAGTATTTCTTTCTGTACTATTTCTAATATATTTAATTAAATTTTGGTAGTCATAAGAAGTTAATGAAAAGAGAAAGTCGATTTTTCCTTTTTTTAAACGTCTTATAGTATTAAAAGTCATATTTGTCATCCCCCTTTGATGCAGAATAATTATATTTTCCTATAATTATGTCCTTTTTTGTTAGTTTTGTATTATAACACAAATAAAAAAAATACAAAAGTAATTATATATTAAGTAATGAAAAAAATTATTGTTATTGTTTATTATTTTTAATAATATTTGTTTTTTATTTATTTAATTAAAAGAAAAAACAGATTTATAAATCTGCTTAATTTACATAATTGGGTAATAATAACCAAATAGTAGGAGTATTTAGTAGTACTTAATAAATTAATTATAATATTATTTTTTGGTAATATATGAATTAGTTAGTTTTTTTAAATCAACAAAGGTATTACTATAATAAATGTTTTCGTTCCATTCATTTTTTTGTTGATAAAAGGCCTTTAGAATAATTTCTTTCAAACCAGTTTCATCTTTAACTTCATTTAATAATTTTTCTGCCCTTTTTATACTAATTATTTTTTGTATTCTATTTTTATTTAGTTCATATCCAAATCCGTTTGTTCCATTAGATATAGAAATCATATCAGCTAAAAATAATAAAATATTATCTATATTAATTTTTCTTTTTATGTATTTAATATATTGTTCATTTTCTTCAAAGAATGTAATGTTTCGTCTATTATAATAATTGTAATCATATAAGTTTACCTTTTTAATGATAATTTCATTTTTCAAATTTATAAACATATTATTAAAATTTTCATATCTTTTCTGTGAGTTATTTTTTTTAGTTCTCTTTTTAGGATCTAGAAAATGTTTAATTGATGCAATATTTTTTAAATTTTTGTAGTCATGTTTAATTTTATTTATTAATATATTTAATTCTTCATCTGTAATCATGTTAATTAAATCAGAAATAATAATTAAACTTTTTTCATTTGCGTTTAATTCAAAAAATAATGGTGTATTATCTGTATAATTTATTGAATCATATATTGCATATAATAAGGCTAAACTATTATTTTTTATTGAATTTAAATAATATTCAAGAGTTTCTAAAGTATATTTTTGTACAAAATTTGTATAAAGTGATAATAAATTATTATATCCATTAACAATTTCATTTGAATTTCCATCATTTATAATTTTTATAAAATTTCTAATTTCTTTATCTATTATTACAAATTCATTATTATCTTGTGTGAAATATAAATCAAAAAATTTTCCATTATAGATTCTTTTATTTCTAACACATTCTTCATATTCTAATTGTCTTGATTCACTTATATATGCATGTTCATTACGAAATTCAATTCTGTTTTTTCCATATTCTAGTAAGTAATAATTTTTAAAAAAAATTTTAACATTAGGAAACAAGTAAGATAGAATTTCTTCGTATTGTTTATTTTTAGAATTTTGGAATAACTCTTTAAAATAGTTAGTTGCCTCTTTGTTAAATTGTTCAGGTTTATAAAAATATTTATCTTGAAAGATAAAATAATCTTCAGAAATGTAAAAATCTTTGTTAGAATATATTTCTTCAATTAGTTCTTTATTTTTTAAACTAAGTGTTTCTAATAATAGTGTATCTATTTTGTTTAAAAAGTTTTCTTTATCAAAACTTATTATAAATGTAGAATTAATGACTCTTTTTAGATCTCTTATATTGAGAATTAGAGATGATAATATTTTTAAGGCTTTATTATAATCTTCTTCATTTGGGATATCTTCACTATACAATTGAAACAAATTTTTAAAACAAACATTAACTACATTATTTATTTTATATTGATTAGTTGTAGGAACACTTATTTCCATCTGTATTATCTTTTCTAAATATTCGTATTTAATTTGTAATGCTTTAAATTTATCTTGCATAATTCTTTCGTCATAAGAAAGAATGTATATAATTCTTTTAAAATCAAATAAATTTGAAATTAGATTAATAATTAATAATATATTTTCACTATTTGCCCTTTCAATATTATCAATTATAAAAACAATTCTTTTATTGTTTGCTATTAAATAAGAATTGATTGTTTCTTTAATTTTTGTGAGTTCATAATTTGAATTGTTGTAATTAAAATTATCGATTTTAAACTTTGTATTTTTTGAAATAATATTAAAATAAGTTTTTAGAAAACGATTTATCTCAGAAATACTAAAACTATATCCAATTTTATTAATGATAGAATCAAACATTCCTCGAAATAACGAAACATTGTCTTCAAATTTCCATGGATTAAAATCATCGATAATAATTAGTTCTTTATTATTTTTTAATTTTTTTTGAACATTTTTTATAATTGTTGTTTTCCCGATTCCCCAATTTCCTTTTAATGAAATGACAAATTTATTGTCAACATAACAATGTTCTATTGCATTTTTTAATTGATTTATAGTACGTTCTCTGTTTAGTAAATCATAATCTACTTCTTTTTCTTCTAAAAAAATAGGTATATCGTTATTAGTGATTTTTCCTTCATATAAATCTTTCAAATCAAAAATATTAGATTTTTTAACTACTTTATTACTAAAGAATGTTATATATGTAAATCTTAATATCAAAAAAATAAAAAATAAGAGACAAATAATAATTGATATTTCGTGATGATAAAAAGCATTATTAGAAAAAACTTCCATTGTTATAGTGATAATATTATAGGATAAAGAACTAATAAAAAAAGTAGTAATCCAATAGTCTAAAAAATTAACCATTTTTAATTTAAATAAGTCAAATATTTTCAAATCAATAAGCTTAATTAAAAAAAAGATGAATACTAAAAAAATACATACCCAACCAATTTTTGATATTATAAAAGTAGGTATATTAAATATATCTAAAATCAAATAAGATATAGTTATAATAATTGAGCATGATAAAATTTTTAATAAACTATAATTTATAAATAAATTTGTAAAAAAAATTTTGTAATCATTTGTTTTTTTCATTTTATTCACCACCTATAGGAATATTATTAATTTTTTATATTGAAATATTACCTTTATAACTTTTTGGAAAATATAAATAGTCAATATTTTGTATTCGTTGGTTTCGTATATATTGTCAACTATTTCTGTAAACTTATTAAATTTAAAATTAAATAGATTTTTAGTTGGAAATTATATTAAATTAATAATAAATTTTTGGTTTTAATATTCTTAATTGTTCTAGTATTATATATTTACGATTTCTAGAATAATTTTTTGAAAATGTATAGTGTTTAACTAATTCTAAAAAGTAGTTTTAAAAACTTTATCAATCATATCAAATAATTTTTGTAATATAGATCCACTTGTTTTATAATGCAA
>CANQFI010000016.1 GCA_947598455.1 uncultured Bacilli bacterium
GAACGTTCGCATGGAATAAAGATAGAGTTATTTGGAGATGAAGTTGATCGTATTACAACATTTGATCCTTTAACTGGAGTTGTTATAGCTAATAAGAAAACAATTAGTATCTTCCCTGCTTCACACTTTGTTACAGGTCCAGAAAAGTTACAAGAAGCAATAAGACGTATTGAAGCTGAACTTAAAGATAGATTAGAAGAATTACATAACAATAATAAATTAATAGAAGAACAAAGATTAAAAGAACGAACTAATTATGATTTAGAGATGCTTAAAGAAACTGGATTTTGTAGTGGTGTGGAAAACTATTCTAGACATTTAGCTTTAAGAGGTGAAGGTGAAACACCGTCTTGTTTGATTGATTTCTTTCCTGATGACTTTTTGTTAGTTGTTGATGAATCACATGTTACTTTACCACAAGTTAGAGGAATGTATAATGGAGACAGGATGCGTAAACAAACACTAGTTGATTATGGTTTTAGATTACCTAGTGCTTTAGACAATCGTCCTTTAAAATATGATGAATTTGAAAGTAAAATAAATCAAGCAATATATATTTCAGCAACACCAGGTGATTACGAGCTTGAAAAAACTAATCAACAGTATGTTGAACAGATAATAAGACCAACTGGATTACTTGATCCAACGATTGAAGTTAAACCAACTGAAGGTCAAATAGATGATATTATTGAGCAAATTAATATTAGAAAAGAAAAGAATGAAAGAGTTTTAATTACAACGCTTACAATTAGAATGGCTGAAGAATTAACTAACTACTTAAAAGATGTTGGTATAAAGGTGGCTTATCTACATAATGAAGTTAAGACTTTGGAAAGACTTAAAATTATTCAAGAATTAAGAATGGGTAAATATGATGTAGTTGTTGGTATTAACTTACTTAGAGAAGGTATTGATATACCAGAAGTTAGTTTAATATGTATTATGGATGCTGATAAACAAGGTTTCTTAAGAAGTAGTCGTAGTTTAATTCAAACAATTGGTAGATGTGCAAGAAATGAAAATGGCCATGTAATTATGTATGGCGATATAATTAGTGAAGCGATGGAAGAAGCTATTACAGAAACAGCTCGTCGTCGTAAAATACAAGAAGAATATAATAAAGAACATGGAATTATACCAAAGACGATTATTAAAGAAATAAGAGAAGTTGTTAGTAATGTAGTAGAAGATACAAAGGGTACGAAAGACAAACCTAAGATGAGTAAGAAAGATAAAGAAGCATTGCTAATTAAGATTGAAGAAGAAATGAAAGAAGCTGCTAAACAATTAGACTTTGAAAGGGCGATGGAATTAAGAGATATCTTGTTTGAAATGAAGAGTGAATAAAAAGGTTACAAATTGATGTAACCTTTTTTTAGTTGTTAATAAATTCTTTAATTATTTTATAGTATGTGGATAATTCTTCAACACTAAATTTGCAATTAGCAGGAGATGGACTTGGTAATAGAATGGCTTTGATATTAGTTTTAGGATAGCAATATTTATTGTATAAGTTATAAGCTTTATTACCGGTTGTAAAAATAGCTTCGATATGAGAGTTTTTTAATATTTTAGTAAAATCATTAGGGATAGGATTTTTTATTGAACTATCACTAGATGAAGTAATATCACAGCTTTTTAAGACATCAAATAAGGCGATTTTATGGTTAAGCAAAAATTCTATTTTATCATCTTTATTATCTTTTATTTCTTCATTGAAGATAAGGGATAAAGTTTTCCAAAATCTATTTTGAGGATGACCGTAATAAAAACCGACTTCTCGAGATTTTAGTGAGGGCATTGTTCCTAATATTAAGACTTTAGATTCTTTATTATATATAGGTTCTAAGGGATGAGTTACTTTCATTTTCGACCTATATGTTTAATGTTACTTAAAAGATGATAAAGAGAATTTAAAGGACTTAAACTAAGTTCAAAAGAACCAACTAATTCTTCAACATAACCACCAAAGCCTTTTTTAAATTCATAAATGCCGTAACCATCACCATTTTTATCGAAAATATCTTTTATACCATAAAAGTTATAACGACTATATTTATGTTCAACAGCATATTTTATTATTTCCCATTGAATTCGATATTGACCATAGAATTGCATGTATTCAGCATAAGAGCCACTAAATAGATAAACTATTTCATCACCATATAAAACAAACATAGCGGCTGATAGAGGAATGATATTGCCTTTAGCTTTTTTTAGTTCTTTTACTTCTTTAATTTTCTTTGTATTTATATCAATAGTTTTACTAATTTCTTCTTTTTTCTTTTTGTTAGCATCAGCATCTGATAATTTACCAAGTTTTTCTTTTAATTCTTTGTTATCTTTTTCTAAAAAAGCAATAAATTTATCGCAGTTTAAATCAACTATTTTAAAAGTAACTTGGTCTTTAAAAGCATCATACATGTCTTCATAGTACTCTAAAGTACGATCAGCAAAATCACGGCGATCACAAGTATCACTGGTTATTTTTTTAAATTCTTTTAGTTCGTTTTTCTTTAAAGTTCTTATTTCTAATTGGAATTTAGAAATGGTTTTATTAATACAGTATCTAGTATTACTTTTCATTTCTTTTAATAATTGGTCTTCTGTTTTACCAGCGATATCTAAGCAGTAACACCATTTTACTTGGGCCCCATGAGGATTATCTTTATATCCTAATTGATGAAGGGTGTTAACAACTTCACGATTATCAACACCTTCGACGATATTAGCATCAGCATCTCTTGAAACATTAACTATATAAGGATCAATAAATAATCTTAATGCTTTTTTAGATGCTAAAAATTCTTTAACATTCTTAGTCATAAATTCTAATAATTCTTTATCATGATAATCTAAGATAAAGCCCTTGTAGGCTTCATATGATTTACGACCTAAAAAAGAATGGCCAGTTTCAGCTATTAAAGAAGCGGCTACTACTTGGTTATCTTTTTTTACACCAACTAAATAAACTTTAGTACCTTCTTTTTCCATACGTTCTTTCATCATAGTTGTTTGAAAGAAGTTTTTTTCGGGACGAGAGTTAACAAAAGACATAAATTCTATATCATTAAGTTCAACAAACTTCATATTTATCACCTATCTTTTTAATGAACGATATACTTTTAGTAAAAATGGTAAAATAGCATACCAAAAAGGTTTATTGACTAAATCAAATTCACCAATAAACTCAATAAAGTCATCGCCATATTTCTTTTTGTATGCATGAAGTCCACCTAAATTTTTATATTTAGTATTAGGGTCCCCTACTGTTCCATATAAGTCTAAGAAACGATAGTTGTGTTCAAAGCAATATTTTATTGTTTCATAGTAAATACGATTAACAGCAAATAAGTCTTCACCTAATTTATTATTACCTATATACATCGTCCACATTTGATTATTAGCGATGCCGTTAATTAGGGAACAAATGACCATATCGCCTTCTTTTTTATATGGTTCAAACATAGCTAGTTCTTTTTCAAGGCGAGTTTTTTTATCTAAAGCATCGGGTTTTTGTTTTTTAGTTATTAGATTATTTTTAAAATCATCATTTATTTTATCTAAGGCTTCTTTAGTATCTTGATATAATTTTTTACCATTAACGGTTACATCAAAAACTAAGACGTTATCATATTTCTTGCCATATTTATATAATGCTTTATAAAAATCATCAGAATATTGGACAAAATCATCTTTAGCAGCATTAGATTTGTTAAGTTCAAAGAAGTTATCAACATTACTATCAAAGTTTATCTTTAAATTATAAGAATAACTACGATGAACTGTTTGCATAAATGTTTTAAAAATACTCTTTTCTATTTCTTCCATACTTTGATATTTTTCAAAATATCTTCTAAATGTATATCTTGGTTCATTATTTTCATAGAGTTTAACAAAACCTTTATGTTTATAGCCAAGATTTATAAGATTATTAAATATATCTAGATTGTTTTTACCGTTTTCGATACGATTACCATCTTTATCAATTTCTTGATACATTATCTCAGGATTTATTTTTACATATATACCCTTATTTCTTTTTAAGTATTTTTTCATTTCTTCAGTAAAAGTTTTAAGTAATTTTTTATCTTTAAAATCAATTAAATAACCTCTTGAGCAATAATAATAACATAGACCAAAAGGCATTTCTTTTTTTAATAATAAAGCAGCTGCAACTAGTTGGTCATTCTCATCTTTTAAACCAACATAGCAAGGTATTTTTCCACGAGTTTCTTTAATAGCTTCACCCCAAGCATAAGATTGTAAAAAATGACTATAAGGAAATTTATTAAAAAATTTGATGTATTCTTCTTTAGGTAAATTGTCTATAAATTTCATAGGATCATTCCTTTCTGTGTATTGTGTATATTATAAATCAAAGTATTGTCTTGGTCCCATTAAAGAAATATTATCTTGATCATCTAAAAACATTGACATATAGAATGATAAATTAGCAAAGTCGCCATCAAGAGTTTCATCGCCTTCAGGAGTTACACAGGTATTTGTATCATCATTGCATGAATAGTTAATTTCTACTAAATAACTATCAGCATATGTATTTCCTCTAAATTTATATTTTCCATGATTTTCCATTAATTCAATTCTTAAATAACGTAAATTTTCTTCATTTAATAAGTTATTATTTTTTAAATAATTTTGGACTTTTACTGCATATTGTTCTTTCAATTCATTGTAATAAGCACCAGAATTTTTAAAAGTTACAATATCATATATTTCATTGTATTTATCTATTCTTACATAGATTTTAATATTATATGGATCATTAAATTCTTTAGATGTTTTAAAGCATTTATCGTTACCATCTTTACAAGAAAAAGATATTGTAGCTAAATAATCTGAACCACCTTCTTCATTATCTTCATCATAAATAACATCTTCTATTTTAAATTCGTTTAAGTAATTACGATTTAATAATTTTTTATCAGCTGAGTAATTAACAAGTTTTTCATATAATACATTACTAAATTTTTTTTCATCAAAATCTTCACAAGTTTTATATAGAACAGAACCAACGTATCTTTGACCATTATTACAATATAATACTTTATATCCTATTCCACTAAAAAGAGTTCCTCTTTCAACTTTTTTACTAGTTGCAAAGACAGGTTTTCCACCTAATTTTGTGACACGTATAAAATCCCCTACTACAAGAGATAAACAGCCTAAAACGGCAATAACAAATATTGTTATAAGACGATGTTTATTTCTTAAACGATTATACTCTTCCCTTACTGCTTCTTTATCATTTACGTCTACTCCATAAAAATAATTAGGAGTTTGTTCATGTTTCTTTTTATTAATTACATTCATTATAGCACCTCTTAATATCTTAATTATATCATTTACAAAAAAAAGATAAATATATCTTTATTTATCTTTACAATTTTTTATCTTCGATCATTATAAGCATTTAGTAATCTAATTAAGTCTAAAAGTGAAGACAAAACGGCAGCAACATAGGTCATAGCAGCAGCTGTTAGAACTTTTTTACTGCCTTCATTTTCTTCTTCAGTTACTAAATTATATGATTTTAGAAGAGTTAAAGCACGATTACTAGCATTAAACTCAACAGGTAGTGTTATTATTTGAAATATTAGGCCTAAAATAATAAGAGCAATACCTATGAGTAATAAGTCCATTAGTTGTAAGAAAATACTTATAAAAAATAAGATATAAGCAATAGATGTACCAAAATTAACTATAGGATAAATAGCTGATCTTATTTTCATCCATGTATAGCCTTCTTTATCTTGGATGGCATGACCACATTCATGAGCTGCTACGGCGGCAGCGGCAATGGTCTCTCCATGATATATTTCAGAAGAAAGTCTAACAACTTTTTGTTTAGGATCATAGTGATCAGTTAAATTTCCTCTTACTTCAACAATATACATATTATTAAGACCATTTTCATCTAAAATTTTTCGAGCAACATCAAAACCAGTTAGTTTTTTAGCATTATTAATTTTTTTATATTTACTATAACAAACATTAATATTAATACTAGCTATTATAGGAAGTACTAGAGCAAGTAAGAATAATACTACATTATTATATTCCATTTATACACCTCTAAATTATATTTTTATCAACTAATTCTGCTCTTAATTTATCAGCATTTTCAAAATCTTTATTTTGACGATATTCATTCCATTTATTATATAAATTTATATCTTCTTTAGATAGAGTTGGTAATTCATATTTTAAACCTAAGATATGATTTATTAAATTTATTTTATCGTATGGTGTAGAAATATCTCCATTATTTCTTAAAGCATTATTTAATTCTTTAATTAAATCATTTAAATAAGTAATAAGATTTGGAGTATTAAAATCATAATCCATTATTTCATTAATTTTTTCATCTTTGGTTACTTTACCAACTGTAATATTTTCTGTTTGAATTTTTAGATTAGCTTGTCTTAAAACATCATATATTTTTTTATCAATTATATTAACTTCATTAAATAAATCATCAGTGAAGTTTAATGGTAAACGATAATGGGTTTTAAATAAAGCTATTTTAATGGCATTTGCACTATGTTCTTTAATAAAGTCTTTAGCTAAAATAAAATTACCTAAGGATTTACTCATTTTTTCACCATCTAGATTGATATGACCATTATGCATCCAATAATTAGCTAGATGGTTATTATTTAAAGCCATACTTTGAGCTATTTCATTTTCATGATGAGGAAATTTTAAGTCTACTCCACCACCATGGATATCTATTTTTTCACCAAATAAGCTATTAATCATTACAACACATTCAGTATGCCAACCAGGAATACCTTTGCCCCAAGGAGAGTCAAATTGTTCACCTTCGGTAGTTTTACGCCATAAAGCAAAATCTAAAGGACTTTCTTTTTTCTCATCTACTTCTACTCTGGCTCCTGAAATTAATTCATCTTTATCTTGATTAGATAAGATACCATAATCTTTAATCTTATTAACTCTAAAATATACATCACCATCTACAACATAAGCCATATCTTTTTCAATTAATTTATTAATAAAATCATAAATATGATCAATATGTTCTATTACACGAGGACGATAATCGATAGTGGAACAGTTATAAGACTCCAAATCAGCTAAGTATGCTTTAATAAACTTATCAGCTACTTCTCTTTCAGTAAGTCCCAATTCTTTAGCTGCAGTAATTATTTTAGGATTTACATCAGTAAAGTTTGAAGCATAAGTTACATCATAACCTAGATATTTTAAGTAATTGTATACCATATCAAATGTTATAACAGGACGCATATTACCGATATGAACATAATTATAAACAGTAGGTCCACATACATACATAGAAACTTTACCTTCATTAATAGGTACAAACTCTTCAACTTTGTCTGTTAAACTATTATAAATCTTCATAACATTTCCACCTTTCATAAATATTTGTGCTTATATTTTATCACATTTAATAAAAGAAAAAAATACTAACTATTAGTATTTATTTCTTGATATAACTCTTTTATATTAACCTTTTTACTTAGTAAAATGTTATATGCTATACTATTTTCATTACTTAGAATATCTAAAATACTTTCTTTAATATTTTTATTATTATTTTTTATTTCTCTTAAGATAGGTGTATAAAGAATATAGGAACTTTCTTTGTATGATGATCCTATTATTTCTATAACATATTTTTTGAATGTTTCATAAGATATTAGTTTAACTGGATATTTTTTTAAGTAAGCTAATAAAAAATGTTCTGTTCCCACATATGGTTGTTTTAAAGTAATCATTTCTGTTTCAGCTAATGCAAATAGTTCTTTCATTCTATCACCTGATTAATTATATGCAATAGGATTAAAAAAAGAAGTTTTGAACTTCTTTTCTACATTAATATTGCTATTGATAGAATAATAAAGACAATAATTATAAAGGAAACAACAAATTTCCAAATATATTGTAACCATTTTATATATGGAATATCAGCATAAGTTAAAGCCATTAATAATAAGAAACTTGTTGGGACAAAGATAGTAGCAATAGCAGCACCTAAATGCCAAATAAGAGTAGCAGATGCTAAATCATCCATATAAGTAACTATTATGTATGCACCATATGCATTTCCAAATGTCGAAAAGTCGACACACAAAGTAAAGGCGATGATTGATATAAATGTTAAAGCAAAAATATTAAATGTACTTTTACCAAATAAAGCATTAATAAAAGTAATAGGCCAATTATATCTACTTATCATCATAACAATAATATAAGTAAAACCATAAATGAATGCTACTTTAGAAATCTTTTTAATACCTAAGCCAAAATTTTTAATAAAATTATCAAGTGAAGTTTTATTAGTTATAGCAAAGATTATTGTCATTATTAAGAAACAAAATATAGCATAAATTAATTCTGTATTTTCACCAAAAGCACTTAAAGTTGTACCTAATAAAGTAGAAAATACTGGTACTTCTCCAACAATAGCAAAATTTTCAAATTTACTTTGTAGTTCAGAAAAAATTGTAATGTTAAAGCTTTCTTTCCAATCTATATAAGCAAGCATAGTAATAATTATCGTTAAAATAAAAATAGTTATATAAGGCCAAATTTTAACTCGTCTTCTCTTTGTTACTTTTGTTTCGTCCAATTCTTCAGGACAGAATATATCATATTTACCACCATCAGGTGATTTTTTATATTTATTCATGTATATAATAGCAAATAAATTAAATAAGATATAAGCAGCTATAAAGATAGTTATTCGCAGTGGAAGTAATAACGATACAGGTTGTGGTAATGTATCTAGTAATGAATTTATACTTTCCATACCATATGTACCAACAGTAAGACCTATCGTACCAATAAATAGTCCACCAAAAGCAGCACTAATAGCAGTTAATTTTTTGCAACCATTTCGTAAAAAAACAGAGATAATAAATGGTATTATACAAAATAATACTAAAATTTGGCTACTTATTGATGTATATATCCCCATTATTAATGTAGTTACAAGCATTGCTATAGCTTCTTTGCCTTCAATTAATTTTGCTGTTTTATCAACTAATTTTCGATAAGCTTTAGTCTGAGTCAATACACCATAGCATCCACCGATACTTAAAATATAAGCTATATAAGTCATTATAGTTTGGTTTGTAAATGTGTAATATACTGCATATATTAAATCAAATATACCAGCTCTTAGTTTACCATAATCAGTGAATACTCCTGAATTATAATATCCTCCTGGAATAAACCAAGATAAAACAGCAATAAACAAAATTGCTATACAAACAATTATTATTTTATCGCTTTTTTTCTTCATTTTTGAACCCTCCCGTAAAAATTATAACATAAATAATTAATTTTAGTCAGAAAAGTAAATAAAATGGATATTATAAGATAAAAATATTTTTAGAAATTTATATATATTTTATAATTATTAATATCAATTTTTTATATTTTTTTATATAAATATATAGTTTTATATTTATAAGTATCTCTAAAAACCACACCTGTCAATCTATTTATAAAATACGCTAGTTAATTTTATATTTAATATGTAAAAAATGTCGTAATCCATCTTTAATATTTTTTAAATGTGACTTTTTATTCTTTGATCTTTGAATAATTTAGATGGTATTTTAGTAGTTTTTAAATTATTTATTTAACTTGGCTTTTTTTAGGCAATTTTTGATTTATTTTATTACTTTTTCGATTATTTCTTCTTTGTTTAGGCAAGGTATTAATATTGTCATTTTCATAATTTATTCCTTCACAAATAATTAATAATGCCACAATTACTAATGACAATAATGCTCGATAATCAAAAAATGAATGTTGGTAAGCATGGGCAAATAAAATAACGTACCTTTCAAAAGTTATCATACATATAAATAGTAAAATATTTATTAATTTTCTTTTTTCTTTATTTAATAATAAAATATAAATCATTAATATTAATATTACTGCACTTACTAATAATACTATTGCTGTTTCATTAATGCATTAATTGGTATGTTATTTTATAAAAGTACTTTATTATTTATAAGTTAAAAAAAAGATAAAGATTACTCCTTATCTTTTGATCTTTCTTTCATAGTTGGGAATAATAGAACATCACGAATTGATTCTTGTTCTAAGAAAAGCATGCATAATCTATCAATACCATATCCTATTCCACCTGCTGGTGGCATACCATATTCTAGAGCTTCAATGAAGTCCATATCAATGTCATTTGCTTCTTCATTACCTAAATCTTTCTCTTTTAATTGTTCTTCAAATCTTTCTAGTTGATCGACAGGATCATTTAGTTCAGTATAAGCATTAGCAAATTCTTTACCAGCAATAAATAATTCAAAGCGATCTACAAATCTTGGATCTTCAGGATTCTTTTTAGTTAATGGACTTATTTCGACTGGATGACCATATAGGAATGTAGGTTGAATTAAAGTTTCTTCAACATATTTTTCGAAGAATAGATTAATAATATGACCTACTGTATGTTCATGTTCTTGAACTTCAATATGATGTTCTTCAGCTAGTTTAAGAGCTTCATCAATGGTCATTTCTTTTTTGAAATCAATACCAGTTTTTTCTTTTATGGCATCAACCATACTAATTCTTTTCCATGGTCCTTCAAGGTTTATTTCATAACCACCAAATTGATAATTTGTTTTACCAATAACATCTTTAGCAATTGTTTGATACATATTTTCAGTTAAGTCCATCATACCTTCTAAATCACTATATGCTAAGTAAGCCTCCATTAATGTAAATTCCGGATTATGTTTTGGATCCATTCCTTCATTTCTAAATACTCTTCCAATTTCATAAACTGCTTCCATACCACCAACTAGTAATCTTTTTAAAGGTAATTCAAGAGCAATACGTAAGTACATATCCAAATCTTGAGTATTATGATGTGTAACAAATGGACGAGCACTAGCTCCTGTTAACAATGTTGATAATATAGGGGTTTCAACTTCAGTAAAACCTTGATTATCCATAAAGTTTTGAATACATCTAATTATTTTAGGTCTTAAGAAAGCAACTCTTTTAGAATCTTCATTCATTATTAAGTCTACGTAACGTCTTCTATATCTTTCTTCTATATCAGTTAAACCATGGAATTTCTCTGGTAATGGTTTTAATGCTTTAACTAAATGTGTATATTCTAAACATTTTATTGTTAATTCACCTGTTTTAGTTTTCATAATCTTACCATGAACACCAACGATATCACCGATATCAGCGCTTTTAAATAAGTTATATGCATCTTCACCTACATCATTTATTGATATATATATTTGAATTGAACCGGTTTTATCTTTGATAGTAAAGAATGAGGCTTTCCCCATTTTTCTAATGAACATTATTCTTCCTGCAACAGTTGCTTTATCATCCATGCTTTCAAAAGCATCATGTTCTACATCTGCATATTTTTCTTTTAGTTCATTAGCATAGGCATCTCTTTCAAATCTATGACCGAAAGGATCTAAACCTAATTCTCTTAATTTGTCAGCTTTCTCTCTTCTTACTAATTCTTGTTCTGTAAATTCGCGCATAGTTTCACTCCTCTTATTATTTTTAAGTATATCATTTATCAATCTTATTGACTAGTGTCTTCAATATTTTCTGGTACTAGTTGCATAATTAAACATTTTCTATCGTCTTCACTTTTTTCTAATTCTTTCATTTCATTTACTAAAGATTTTAGCTCGTTAACAACGGGAATCTGACCATTATAAAAATCTAAATAAACCTGGGGAATAACATTTTCAAAGCCATAACTTTTAATTAGTTCATGCAACTCTTCAGTAGTTATTTGTTTAGTAAATGGCCAAAGGTCTGCATAGTCACCATTTTTATGAACAAATGGAGTTTTAATGTAGCGAACTACCTGGTTACTTTTCTGTAAATTATAAGCTCCATTAACTATGACATTTAATAAGCCATAATCTTTAATAGCTGTTAAAGTATAACCTATTTCTTCGCTATTAAATTCATATTTCGTAAAGTATTTAGATGTTTTAGGAACTATACCTTTTTTATCGGCGCCTTTTTTACTGTATTGTTCGTCTATAGCTAAGATATCAATCTTCTTTGTATGAAACTCATATATATGAGGTATACCATCTAACTCACGATACATTTGTTGGTATCTAATATCACATAAAGTATCATTTTCAGGATTGTATTGAATATAGTAAACCATTCCATCATAACCATCAATATCTTCATGAGGTAATTTTTTCATGCCAATCATGAATTCTTTTTTATATTTATCTACCATATATATTTTACCTTCATCAGAATAGTAAAAATAATTATCTCCTAATTTTATCATACCAATAGTTTTATCTTCTTTTAATTGAAAGGGTGTTATGGAATAGTTTTTAATCTCTTTTTTTATATAAAGACAATTATTATGATTACGAACAATAAAACTTACTTCGTTGTTATCTAATACAGCATAGACGACTACTTCTTTATCGCCAAAATATTCATAAACATGCCCCATTATGTTAGGAATTTTTTCAATAATATCATCAGTACATCTAGTTATTCTCGTCATCTTGTATTTCTTCTCCATCCATTGTAAATTTTAAAACTACTGGACTACCATCAGTATAGTCTTTAGTTTCTTCTACTTCTTTCATTAAATTAGCCAATTCTTGATATATTTTAACTTCTGGTAATTCATCATTATGATAATCCATTAGTAACTTTGGAATAGAAGTTTTAAAACCATAAGATTCTAAATAATTATTTAAATCTTCTATTTTATATTGATTACAGAACGGGAATAATGATATTGCTTGATAATTTTTAGAAATTAAAAGTTCACGATAATATCTAGTTATATTAATACTTCCTTGAAGACTAACAACATTTTGACTAATAGCAGCTTCAATGCCAAACTCTTTCATGGTTGCTAATTTATAATAAGTTGGCTCATCGCGATAGTCAAAAGTTCTTTTAATATATGTTTTTGAACAGAAAGGAAGTTTTATTCCTTTGTCTCTTGCTAAAACATGTTTTTCAATTTTTATTTGGAAAGGCACTCTAGTATGATATTCATATATTTTAGTTTTATTATTATAAATATTTTGTTGATACACTATCATAACACGCATATCATTTGTAGGATTATACTGAACATAACATATCATACCATTATATCCGTCGTTATCTGGACCATTTGGTCTTTCAAATAAATCTAGACATTCTGTCATACCATCTTTGCGACTTTGAAAAACTTTTCGATTATTTTGTGTATGCATTTCATAATCATCAAATGCTATATCTGATACTTGGTAGTTTTCATCTATAGCAAACATTTGATAATTAACAACATTCTCTTCAAGTTCAAAAATAGTAAAAAGGTTTTCGTTACGATGAAGAATCTTTTCTTCCTCATTTATAGAAATTTTGTAATATACACCATCAACATTTTGAAATAAATCATAACATGCTTGAAAGATAGGTTGATATTTTTTTATATCTTTATATGTTAATTCACCAATTGTTATCATATTTTCACCAACTTTTGCGTTTTATTATAACTTTTTTATAATAATATAGCAATAAAAAAGACAAACTTATTTATTATTTGTCTAATAATTAATTTTTTAAAGCTTTTAAAATATTTTTAACTAAGCCATTTGCATATTTAATTGTTTGGTTATTTGAATTATATTTAATATTATAAATAGAACAAAATTAAAAGGAATGTCACCTATTTAATTCAGGTTACAATCCTTAAATAATTAAACTATTCAACATTTGGAGAATAGTTAAAATGTAGTTTTTTTTCAGGAAGTTTACTCTTTTTTATTTTCTGTTTAACCTAAATCTTTCATTTGGATCTAAGACCTTTTTTCTCAATCTTATAGCACTAGGAGTTACTTCAACATATTCGTCATCTTCTATAAATTCTAAAGCTTCTTCTAAAGTAAATGTTTTAGGTTTTATTAAAGCAATTGCTTCATCACTACCAGATGCTCTTGTATTTGTTAATTGTTTATTTTTACAAGGATTAACATTTAAATCATTTTCACGGTTATTGATACCTACTATCATACCTACATAAACTTCTTCAGCTGGGCCAACAATTAAAGTACCTCTATCTTGTAAGTTAAATAATGAGAAACCTAGTGTCTTACCATTTTCCATTGAAACTAGAACGCCATTTTTGCGACCATTTATTTCACCAACATATGGTTTATAATCTTCAAAACTACGTATCATAACACCTTCACCTTTAGTATTAGTAATAAAGGCGCTACGATAACCGATTAAGCCACGTGTTGGAGCACTAAATTCTAAGTGAACATAATTATTTTCATCATTATTCACAACTTCTAACGTAGCTTTTCTTTCTTGTAAATCATTAATTATTGTTCCTGAATAATCAGAAGGACAATTAACAATAACTCTTTCAAATGGTTCACACTTTTTACCATCTATTTCTTTATATAATACTTCTGGCTTTGATACACTTAATTCGTATCCTTCACGACGCATATTTTCAAGTAAAATAGATAAGTGTAGTTCACCACGACCTGATACTTTATAGCCGTCTGAATCAGGTAGTTCTTCAACTTCAAGGCCTACGTTAGTTTCAAGTTCTTTTTCTAGTCTTTCTTTAATATGACGATTTGTTAAGAATTTACTAGCTTTATCTTTACCAGCAAATGGACTTGAATTGACTAGAAAATCCATGCTTAAAGTTGGTTTTTCGATAATAATTGGTGCCATTGGATCAATATGGTCTTTATCGCATACTGTATCTCCAATAGATATATCTGGACAACCAGCAAATGTTACAATATCACCATAGAAGGCTTCACTTTTTTCGACTCTTTTAATTCCTTCTTCAACAAATAATTTAGATATTCTAAATGAAGAAATAGTACCATCATTACGAGATAAGGCAACAGTCTGTCCATTTTTTATTTTTCCCTTAGTTACACGGCCAATTCCTAGACGACCGATGAATGAATCATAATCAAGAGAACTTACTTGTAATTGTAATGGATCATTTTCATTTCCTTCATATGGTTTACATTGTTTTAAGACAATATCTAATAATGGAGAGATATTTGTACCTGGTTCATCTAATGATAATTGTGCAATACCATCCCTAGCTGTACCATAAACAATTGGAAAATCTAATTGTTCATCAGTAGCATTTAATTCCATAAATAAATCAAATGTCATATCAACGACAGTTTCAGGACGAGCATCTTTTTTATCTATTTTATTAATAAATAAAATTGGTTTTAAATTTTGTTCTAAGGCTTTCTTTAAGACAAATCTTGTTTGAGGCATTGGTCCTTCTGCTGCATCAACAAGTAAGATAACTGTGTCTACTGTTTTCATGATACGTTCTACTTCTGATGAGAAATCAGCATGTCCTGGTGTATCAACAATATTTATTTTATAATCTTTATATCTAATTGCACAATTTTTAGAATAGATTGTAATACCTCTTTCTCTTTCGATATCATTACTATCCATTACACAATCGACTACTTCTTCATTTTCTCTAAAAACGCCATTTTGATTAAGTAAAGCATCAACTAATGTACTTTTACCAGCATCAACATGCGCCACTACCGCTATATTAATTATTTTATCCATATAACTTCCCCACTTCTTTTTAAAATCTAAGCTACACAATACCACATTTTGGAGTAAAAAACAAGTTTATTTATGGATTATTGGGATTATTTAACACTTAATTCCATTTTATTTTTAATTTTTTAGAATTTTGCTAAAAAATTATGAGTTATCGACCACTTTTGTACTAATTATATATGAAATTGGTCGATAACATTAATGGTTCAGAAAGAAATAAAATTTTTTTATAAATCTTCATTTTTATAAATAAAATCAACTATATTAACATTTTTTATCCCATCAATATTTTTTTGAAGAATTAAATCTAAAACAAATAAGTATCGAGGATATAAATCTTTAATTTCGTAAAAAGGTTTATATTCTCTGTTGGCTGTTTCAACATCATCTATATTTTTTGATATTTGAATATAAAAGTATTCATCTATTCCACGTCGTGCTATGAAATCACATTCTAAATTACCAATTTTACCAACACTTAAACTATAATCTTTACTTTTTAAGTATGAATATAATGTATTTTCAAGTACTGGTCCATAATTTATTCTGTTATCGGTATTAAGCGCAAAATAAATACTCAAATCAGCTAAGTAATATTTTTTCTCACCATCTAATACTTTTTTTGATTTAATATCAAATAAATCGCATGGGTATAAAATTTTTGCATTTTCTAAAACTTCGATATAGTTTTTTATTGTTCTTCTATCTACATTTATTTTCTGATCTTTTGTTAAATATTCATATATACTACCGATTGAAATTCTTGCTCCAAAATTATTTATAACAAATTTTTGAATTACTTCAAATAGTTCTGGATCTTTTATTTTTTTATGAGGTTTAATGTCTTTATCAAAAATTTGGTTGATGACATTGTTAGTATATAATAATTTATCTTCATATCGATCGTATTTTAACGAACCTGGAAAGCCACCATTTCTTATGAATTCTTCAAATTCATTATATATATTAGAGTTAATATCTTTGCCTAAGAATTTTTTCATATCAACATATTCATAGAAGTTAAGCGGTAACATTTCTACTTCAATATATCTACCAGTAAGTTTAGTAATTAGTTCACCTGATAATAAATATGAATTTGATCCGGTTAAAAAGATTGAATAATCTCCTTCTTCTCTATAGGCATTAACAATAGGTTCAAATCCTGTAACGTTTTGAACTTCATCAATGAATAGATATTTAAAATCATTATTATTTTTAACAAGAGAATCAATAGTTTTTTCTAATTGCTCAGGTGTTTCAATACTTTTGTATCCTTTTTTATCTAGCTCAATATAAATTATATTTTTCTCTTCTATACCTTGCTCTTTTAATTCTTCAATTATACTTTTTAGTAAAAAAGATTTACCACATCTACGTATTCCAGTAATAACTTTAATCATTGTATCATTATAAAATCCTCTTAATTTGTTTAGATAACTTTCCCTTTTATATATTTCTTCCATGGTATCACCTATTAAAATTATATGATGTTTTGTTAAAAAAAGCAAGTTATCGACCACTTTTTGACTTTTTATATGCAAAATTGGTCGATAACTTCCAATTTTGCATATAAAAAGAAGAATTACTTCTTCTCATTTCTAATTTCATATAATAATTTAAGCATGTAAGCTTTCCATTTTGGACTTATCTCTATCATTATTCCCCAACCAATAAAAGATATCAAAATTATAATTCCTAGCAAGCCATTATATTCAAATTCTATTATACTAAAATACACTCCTAATAATATAATCATCTATTTGGTTAAAGTACCATATGTAATAAACCATTCGTATGTTTTAATCATATCGCCTTTTTTATTTATTGGAGTTGGTGAATAATAGTACTGATAATTATTACTTGCTTGTCCATTATTTATTGATACATTTTGTCCTTCTGATTTTATTGTATTCATTGAATTATTAGATTTTTTTTCGTATTTTTTTTATTTCTTCTTCGTCGTCAAATGCATACCCGCAATGTGGACAATATGTATCTTTTTCTGTTACTTCATTGTTGCAATTGTTACAATAATATTTCTTCATATTAACCTCACTTATCTATAAAAATATTCTACCCCGCTAACTTTTTGTCAACGAAAAAGAAGAGATTAACTCTTCTTAGTTTCTTAATTTAGCATTCATTTTTGATTCTACTTCATTGATTATCTTATTGAAGATTTCCATTACTTCATCATCTAATAAAGTCTTAGTATTATCTTTGAATGTTAATTTATAAGCGATTGATTTTTTACCTTCTTCAATGTTTTCATATAAATCAAAGACTTCAATAGTATCTAAAAGACGGCCACCAGCTTTTTTAATTACTGATTTAATATCTTCACTTAAAACATTGTTATCAACAACAAAAGCAACATCTTTAACTATTTCTGGATACTTAGAAGCTTCTTTATATTTGATAGGTTTAATTGTTTTATTATATAGGGCTGTTAGAGATAATTCAACTACATATATTTCATCTTTTTTATAGTTTGGATGAACACGTCCTATAATACCTATTTCATCACGATCAACGAGTATTTTAGCAGCGATACCAGGATGAAGATCAGTTACATCATTAACGGCTTCAAATGTATATCTATTTTTAAATCCTAAGTAGTTAAGTAAGTTTTCGACAACACCTTTTAAGCAATAGAAATCACATTTTATAATACTATGTTGCCATTCATTAGTTAAGTAATTACCTTTCATTAAAATAGCTATTTTAGTATCTTCATTATAATTTATATCATATGTTTTAGCTATTTCATATAACATAACATCTTTAACATGACGAGCCTTATTATAATCATAGACATTTAATAATGATGGTAATAATGTTTTACGAATTACTGATTTATCAATACTCATTGGATTTGGTAAAACGATATTTTCTTTGTTTTCATAGTTGAAATGGCTAGCCATATCTGGAGAAGTTAAAGTATAAGTTTTAGTTTCGTTAATACCTAAAGTTCTTAATCTTTTTGAAGTTTCTTTTCTTATTTTAACATCACCAACATAGACACCTTTTCTAGTAGGTACTAAAGGTAGTGTAGATACTAAGTTTTCATAACCATATAAACGACCAATTTCTTCAGCGATATCATTAACATTTGGATCAATATCTAGTCTTCTTCTTGGAATAGTAACAGTAAATGTATCTTTAGTTAATTTATATGGGAAACCTAAACGATTAAGTTCAGTTTCAACGTCAGTATCAGTTAATTCTAAACCTAGTAAAGTAGATACTTCTTTAGTTTTAAATTTAACTACTTTTTCAGTTTTATCTACTTTATCATGAACTGCACGACCGCTTAAGACAGTAGCATTAGCATATTTTTCTAGTAAGTAACATGCACGATTTAAAGCAGCATCAGTATATTCATATGATAAGCCTTTACCATAACGGATAGAAGCTTCGCTTTTTAAATCTAGACGACTAGATGTGTATCTGATACTTACAGAATCAAAGATAGCACTTTCAATTAAGATATCTTTAGTAGTTTCATCAACATCAGTATTTTCACCACCCATAATACCGGCGATACATACTGGTTTTTTACCATCAGTTATAACAATATCAGTATCTTTTAAAATTCTTGTTTGACCATCTAAAGTAATTATTTCTTCGTTTTCTTTAGCATTACGAACTAAGATATTATCTCCTAGTTTGTCTTTATCAAAGAAGTGAAGAGGTTGACCATATTCTAACATGACGTAGTTAGAAATATCGACAACGTTATTTATTGGACGCATACCAGCAGCAATAAGTCTTTTTTTCATGAAGTCAGGAGATTCTTTTATTTCAACGCCTTTAACCATTTTGGCTGTATAGTATGGGCATTTATCAGTATCAACTTTTAATTTAAGATGTTTATTAACATCATCAGTTATTTCTTTATAGTTACTTTCTGGTAATGTAACTGGTTTATTTAGGATACTAGCTATTTCATAAGCAAAACCAATATGATAGTAGCAATCATTATTACGGTGTTTATGTACATCTAATTCATATAAGGTATCATCAGTACCTAAATAGATATTTGCATCAGTACCTGGTTCTAAATCAGTATCTAATACTTCAATACCTTTAGCATATGTTTCATCATTTTTTTCTTCTAAACCTAGTTCAAATAAGGCACATATCATACCATTTGATTCTTGACCACGAATTTTACCAGCTTTGATTTCGTTATCACCAGGTAAGATACATCCAGGTAGAGCTACTAAGACTTTAATACCTTTTTTAACATTAGGAGCGCCACATACGATTTGAACTGTCTTATCACCAACATCTACTAAACATAAATGTAAGTGATCACTATCTGGATGGTCTGTACATTCAAGGATTTGACCAATAACTAAGTTTTCAATACGACTATCAACAACTTTTTCAACATTAACACCAGCTTTAGTTATTTTAACAGCTAGTTCATGAAGATCTTCGTTTTTGATATCAACATAATCTTTAACCCAATTTAAACTTATCATTATTACACATCCTTCCTATCAAATGTATCTGTTTCTCGTAAATCTGTTTGATAGAATGTTCTTATATCATTAATACCATATTTAAGCATAGCAAGACGTTCAGCACCGAATCCGAAAGCAAAACCAGACCAAACAGCTGGATCATAACCACAGTTTCTTAAAACGTTTGGATGAACCATACCAGCACCACTTACTGTAATCCAACCAGTATTTTTACATAATGAGCAACCTTTACCTTTGCAAACAAAGCAAGAAATATCAGTTTCAACTGATGGCTCAGTAAATTGATAGTAACTTGGTCTAAATCTTGTTTCACAATCTTCACCAAATAATTTTTTAGCAATAGCATCAAAAGTTCCTTTTAAGTCAGATAAACGAATATTTTTATCAACTAGTAAACCTTCGATTTG
>CANQFI010000017.1 GCA_947598455.1 uncultured Bacilli bacterium
ATTATTTCTATTTATTTTTAAAAAACAATTTAATGACCTTTTTGTTATTTTAACTATTTCAATCATAAATAATGTTGAAACAGCAGTTTTACCAGATTCATACGTACTTATAACTGAATGCGTAGTATTTAGTTTATATGTCAATTTTTTTTGGTGTAGTTAATGTGTTTTTTTGCTTGTCTTATTCTTTTCCCTAAAATTTTTCTCTTAATTTTAACTTTAGAGGAATTGTATTTTTATTTATTTCCCAAAAAGAGTAAGCAGATCTTGTACAACCTAACATTTTCGATAAAGTTTCTTGTGTTATTTCTAATTCATCTCTAATATATTTAATTCTTTCAGTATTCAAAGAAAAGCACCGAAAAAATTATTTCATTTTTGCTATCAAAAAATTTTATGTTTATTATTTTTATGTGGTTTATGTATATTTATAATTATAGGTTGTGGAAGTAATTCTAAAGCAACTATTATTAATAACGAAAATGAAACTGAAAATCTATCAGCAAAAGAATTATATAAAATTAACGAGGGAAATGAGGCAAAATTTAAAAAATATTATGTAGGAGCAAAAATTTCATTTGCTGGAACTGTTTCGAGTGTTGAGACTAATGAGGATAATTGTTATGAAAATACTTCATATGTAAGATTAGAAAATGATATTGGTACAGTTAGAAAAGTTCTGGTTCTTCTGATCAAAGAAAATGTGCCATAATTAATTTCAAAGAAGGGTATAAATTAATGATACCATCAGGTGAAACAATAGACATTGCTGATATTGGTAATGGCGATAAATATCATGTAGAATCAAATATAGCTACTATGTGGAATGATCAGGTTGAATGCTTTGGAATCGATGAAGATAAGGTTGTTGATTTTGATTTAACAAAGATGACTTTAAAATAAAGATTATAAAATAATTTATAATCTTTTTAACTTTTAGTTAAATTTTTAAGAGATAAATTTTGAATAACATATTATAATTATTTTTATTTCTTTTTCTAAAACAATAAAAAACTCAATTCTTTGGAATTGAGTTCTATCTTAATGTCGCTTAGTGCGACGATATTTACACAATGGGGCGGTATGTGGGGATCGAACCCACGCATGCCAGAGCCACAATCTGGTGTGTTAACCACTTCACCAACACCGCCATGTGTATAAATAGAATAACAAATAATTGAATAAAATGCAAGTATATATTATAATTAAAGTAAGGAAGTGATAGAATGAATATTATAAATTCTATAGGTTTATTTTTATATAAAAGATCTTTTTGGGAACAAGTTGAGTATGAAGTTACGGATTTATGGAAAATGATAGTGGAATTTTTCCAAATGATTAAGGAAGTTACTTATGATTTATTAGCTGGTTATATAGGAGAGACAGTATTAAATATGTTTTTAATAGGTCTAGGGGCACTGGCTATTATGTTAATATGCCTTAAAATAATAAATAGGTAAAGGAGCATTAAGCTCCTTTCTTTTTTGATAATAATAATTGGAAATCATCTTCATCTAAACCAAAGTTAACAGTTCTGTATTCTTTTTTGGTATCAACAGCAGTTAAAACTAAATGTGTCCCTATTCTTATTTTTATTTTTGATTTTCTACCTTTAAATGATGCGGTGGCATCATCATAATAGAATTTATCACCTTCTAGGTCTTCAACGAGTATTTTTCCTTCAATACCATCTGCTGTTTTAATATAGATACCACGGCTATTAACATAAGTAACATAAGCTTCAAATTTTTCACCTATATGTTCACTCATATATCTGATCATTTCAAAGTGGTTAGCATCTCTTTCAGCTTGATCGGCATTTCTTTCTTTTTTAGTAATATGACGACATATTTTTTCCATGTCATCATAAGCAACATCAATTAAGCGAACGTTAAAGTGATTATCACGTTGCTGTTTTAAATTGTGGTGAGCTAGTAAGTCTGCAGCTCTTCTAATTGGACTAGTAAAGTGACCATATTTAGGTAAAGCAAGACCAAAGTGTCCTTGATTTTGAACATCATATTTAGCAAGTTTCATGGCACGTAGCATAATGTTGGCAACGATATTTCTTTCGTCGGCATTTTTTATTTGAGCTAGCATTTGTTGAATAACTTTGCCATTTACTATATCATGTGATGATTTTACTTTAATACCACTACGGTCGATTAAACTAAAGGCTTCTTCAACATCTTCTTCATCGGGTTTTTCATGGATTCGTAATGGAGAAGGAAGAATCATATAATTAGCATAACATTCACCTGCTAATAACATAAAATTTTCAATAATCTTTTCGGCTGTTTTTTGAACTCTTTGTTTAAATTCAATTGGCATTCCATTATCATCAACTTCTATTTCAATGTCGTTATTGCCAAAATCAACATAACCACGTTTTCTTTTTTCTCTTTCTAATTTTGTTGATAAATTTTGCATTAATATTAAATTATCATAAAATTCGGTATATTCATCTATTAGTTCACCATCTTCTAAAACTCTATTAACTTCTTCGTAAGTCATGGCTTTACGTGAATTGATTACAGTATCAACAAAATCATAATTTAAAATTTTTCCTTCTGGTGAAATTTCCATAATGCAACTTAAACATAAACGATCAACATTAGGATTTAAGGAACATATTCCATTTGAGATAATATGAGGAAATTGGGGAATAACAGTATTAACCATGTAGACACTTGTTCCTCTTTGAATTGCTTCATCCCATAATTGCATACCAGGGTGAATGTAGTGAGTTACATCAGAAATATGTACACCTAAAATATAATTTCCATGTTCATTTATTTCTAAACTAACGGCATCATCACGATCTTTTGTTTTTTCACCATCAATAGTGAAAATTAACTTATCAGTTAAATCTAAACGTCCTTTTTTGTCTTCTGGTCTTACTTCTTTTGGTATAGCTTGAGCTTCTAATAAAGCTTCTTCTGTAAAATCAATTGTAATATGATTTTCGACAGCAATCATTTTTAAGTCAGCATCAGGATCATCTTTATGACCAAGTCCTTTAATAAAGCCTGCATAGTATTTGCCATTTGATAATTCATCTATTTTGACTAATAATCGATCTCCTTCAACTAATGGTTTCATAGCAATACCATTTATAATAATAGGGTGATCTAGCTTAGCATTATATGGTTTTAAAATAAGTTCACCATTTTTAGTTGCGACTTCAACAATAACTAAACCATCTTTTCTTTTTATTATTTTATCTACACGACAAATTATATGACTATGTTCTATTTTGTTAGTTGGTCTTAAAGTAACTATATCCCCATCTAAAGCATCATGTAAGTCCACGGGTCTTACTTTATATTTTTTGCAATCACTAGTAATAAAACCTTCTCCGTGTTTATTAATATTAATTTCGCCTTGTACATAACCTAATTCAAAAGGAAATGAACGATAAAGATGTCGCTTTTCATCGTAATAGATATCCCCACTCTCAATTAATTCTTGAATAGCTTCCATCACTTCATCATTTTTATAGCCTTTTTTAGAGCATATTTCCTTTTTTATATCACGATAACGATATTTTTTTGTTTTATATTTCGGATTATTAAAAAAATTAATTAATTCTCCTTTTAAATCGTTTCTTCTTTCATCCATCACAAACCCTCCTCAATTAATTATTAACACATATGAGGGATAATGTAAATTGTTTGGACAAAATTTAACTATAAAAATTATTTATAATACTATAAGCAAAACTTTATTAATAATTAATTGTAAAAATTGTAAAATGTATATTTTTAAAGAAATAGTATGATAGAATTATAGTGGTGGTAATAATGTTTAAAGATATACAGATTATAATAACTAATAGTACTAATAAACAAAATTTATTAAAAGAACTTAATAGAAAATTATTAAATATAAAAATATATACTTTAAATGAATTTAATAAATTATTTTATTTTGATTATAGTGTTAATACTTTGTATTATGTGATGAATAAATATCAAGTAAAATATGAAATAGCTAAAATATATTTAGATAATTTGTTATATATAGAGGATAAAGAATATAAAAGTTCAAAATTAAATTTTTTAAAAAATATAAAAAAAGAATTAAGTGATAATAAATTATTGATTGTTAATAATTTGTTTAAAAATACTTTAAAAAATAAAAAAATATTAGTTTATAATTTACCTATAACAAAGGAATTGAATAAGTTAGTTAATTCTTTAAAAGAATGTAATGAAGTGATCATCAAAAATGAAGAAGTAAATAATTTCTCACATATAATAGTTGAGTTAGCAACAATGAATGATGAAGTAGAATATATTGCTAATCAGATATGTAATTTAATAAAAAAGGGAATTGATATAGCTCATATTTTTATAAGTAATGTTAATGATGATTATCGTAAATTAATAAAGAGAATTTTTCCAATGTTTAATATACCTTATACCATAAATGAACAAGAAGCTATTTATGGAACTTATTTATGCTCTAAATTTTTAGAATTATATGATGGTGATATTGAAAAAACAATTACTAATCTTAAAGATTTTGTAAATAATGAGGAAACAGAAAATATTTTTAATTTAATAATTAATATTATTAATAAGTATGTATCTATTGATGATTATATAATAAAAAGAGAAATGATAAAATATGATTTGAAACATACTTATCTAAGTAAAGGAGATATATTAAATTCAGTTCATGAAGTAGGTATAAAAGATTATTTGTTTAGTGATGATGATTATGTATTTTGTCTTGCTTTTAATCAGGGGACAATACCAAATATTTTTAAAGATGAAGAATATTTAACTGATAAAGAAAAAAAAGAATTAGGAATATCTTTAACAATAGATAAGAATATTTTAGAAAGAATGCAAATAAAAGATAAATTGTTTTCTATTAAAAATTTATATATTAGTTATTTTGTAAGTAATGATGGGGAAGCATTTTATATTTCGAGTTTAAATGAAGAATTAAAATATGAAGTAGTAAAAGATGTAGAAATTGATGTAACTAATTCAAATTTAAATAATGAATTAAAACTAGCAACTTTATTAGATGAATATTATAAATATGGAAGTACTTCTCCTTTATTGTTATCTTTAAAAAGTACTTATAATATTCCTTATAATACTTATAGTAATAAATTTAGGGGAATAGATAATTTAACATTTAAGAAATATATTAACAATAAGTTAGTTTTATCTTATAGTAGCTTAGATAAATATTATAGATGTCCATTTAGTTATTATGTTGGTAATATATTAAAATTAAATATTTATGAAGAGACTTTTTTTCAATTAGTTGGAACTTTATTTCATAGTATTTTAGAAAAGTTTATGAAAGCTAATTTAAGTTATGATGATTTGTGGAATCAAGAAGTAATTGCATTAAATCATGAATTTAATAGTAAAGAGAAATTTTTCTTAGTTAAATTAAAAGAAGAATTAAAATTTATTTTAGAAGTGATTAGTAATCAAGAAAATTTTACTAATTTACATGATGAGTTACATGAAGAAAGAATTATTACTAATATAAAAGGTAATATTGAAATTAAATTTACGGGTATTATTGATAAAATAAAATATAAAAAAGATAATAACGAAACAATTATAGCTATTATTGATTATAAAACGGGGAATCCTAATTTAGATTTAACAACGATTCCATATGGGATAGGAATGCAGTTACCAGTTTATTTGTATTTAGCTAAACATTCAAAAAAATTAGAAAATATTAAAGTGGCAGGTTTTTATTTGCAAAAAATACTAAATAATGAAGTAAATGTTGATAAGTCTAAGAGTTATGAACAACTAAAAAAGGGAAATTTGTTAATTCAAGGTTATTCAAATTCTAATCAAGCAATCTTAAGTGAATTTGATAATTCATATGTTGATAGTAATATTATTAAAAGTATGAAAACTTTAAAAGATGGATCTTTTGCTAAGTATACTAAAGTTTTGTCAGATGAACAAATGGATAAGTTAATTGCAATTACTGAAGAAAAAATTAATGAAGGAGCGAAAAATATAGAAGACGGAAATTTTGAAATAGCTCCTAAAAAAATTGATAAAGAAAACTATGGTTGTAAAAATTGTGAATTTAAAGATATTTGTTTTCATACAGAAAAAGATGTAGTTGTGTTGGAAGCTTTAAAAAAGGAAAATATATTAGGAGGTGATGGTAGTGAATTGGACTAAAGAACAATTAAAAGCTATTAATGAATCGGAAACTAACATAATTGTTTCTGCAGGTGCTGGAAGTGGTAAAACAGCGGTTTTAACAACGAGGACAATGCGTATTTTAAATGAAGGAACACATATAGATGAATTACTTATCTTGACATTTACGAAAGCTGCTGCGGGAGAGATGAAAGATCGTATAAGAAAAAATATAAAAAAGAATATGAAAGATAATCCTAAATTAAGTAATGAATTAGAATTAATTGATCAAGCTTATATAACAACATTTGATTCTTATGCTTTATCTATTGTTAAAAAATATCATTATCTTCTTAATATTTCTAATGATATTAAAATATCAGATGAATCAATTATTAATATGCAAAAAACTAAAATATTAGATCAAGTTTTTAATAAATATTATGAAAATCCAACTCCGGAATTTACAAAACTAATATATGATTTTTGTACTAAAGATGATGCAACATTAAAAAAATGTCTTTTAAATATTGCGACTAAAATAGATGGATTAACTAATAGAGAAGAATATTTAGATAATTATTTTAATAATTATTTTAGTAAAGATTTTATAGATAATGCGATATTAGAATATGTTAATTATTTAAAAGATAATGTTAAAATTGTTAAATCTTTAGCTAAGAGATTAGCTTTAATTACAGATGGAGATTTTGAAACTAAGTTAGATGAAGCATTGGTGTCATTATATACATGTGAAACTATAGATGATTTTTATTTAAAAGTACCAATTATTAAATTACCAATACTTCCTCGTGGTAGTGAAGATGAAGTAAAGATAGCTAAAGATAGATTAGGTAAATTTTTAAATAATTTTAAAGATATTGTCAGAGAATATGGTAATTTAGATAATATATATAAAACTTTAGATATTATGAAAGACTACCTAGTAATAATTATTGCTATTATAAAAGATTTCTTAAATGAATTACATCAATATAAAAAAGAAAATGAAATATATGATTTTCAAGATATTGCTTTACTTTCAATTAAAATATTAGAAGAGAATGAAGATGTACGTATTGATATACGTGATTCATTTAAAGAAATAATGATTGATGAATATCAAGATACAAATGATATTCAAGAAAAATTTATTTCATTAATAGAAAATAATAATGTTTATATGGTTGGAGATATTAAACAGAGTATTTATAGATTTCGTAATGCTAATCCTCAGATATTTAAAAATAAATATGATAAGTATGCAATGAATGATAATGGAATAAAGATTGATTTAGTTCAAAATTTTAGATCAAGAAGTGAAGTTTTAAATAATATAAATGAAGTTTTTAAACTTATTATGGATAATACAATTGGGGGAGCAGAATATTATGAATCTCATCAAATGGTATTTGGAAATAATGATTATAATGAATTAGGTAAAACAGATAATGATTATGATTTTGAAATAAGAGAATATGATAATCCTAAAGATTCAAAATACTCTGATACAGAAATAGAAATATTTGCAATAGCTAAAGATATAAAAGAAAAAATAAAAAGTAAATATCAAGTTTATGATAAAGAAATTAAGTCTTTAAGAAATATTGAGTATAGTGATTTTGTTATATTAATGGATCGTAGTACTAATTTTGATTTATATAAAAAAGTATTTGAATATGTAGGTATTCCCTTAGCTATTTATAAAGATAATAAATTAAATGATTCAGATGATATCTTTATTTTAAGAAATATAATTAATTTAATATTTAAAATAGCTAATAATGAGTATGATCAAGAATTTAGATATGCTTATACTTCAATTGCTCGTAGTTATTTATATGAAATAAATGATAAAGAAATATTTAAGACTTTTGTAGATGATAGCTTTAAGGAAACAGAAATTTATAATACATTTAAAGGATTAGCAACAAATTTAGTTGGTCAGACAGTTAGTTCTTTATTAAATGAAATAATTAGAGTTACAAAAATGTATGAAAAATTTATAAAAGTTGGCAATATTGAAGAAGCAACTGTCCGTATTTCTAAATTATTAGATATAGCATCTAATTTAAGTATGCTTGGTTATAATATTTTTACTTTTAGAGAATACTTAAACGAGTTATTAGATAGTGATGAAGATATGAAATATAAGACAGCTAGAAGTAGTGCTAATTCAGTAAAGATTATGACTATTCATACTTCAAAAGGACTCGAATATAATATTTGTTATTATAGCGGTTTAAATAAAGAGTTTAATATAAAAGATTTAAATGATCGTTTCTTATATGATAATAGATATGGCATTATAACACCATATTTTGATGAAGGAATAGGGGAGACTTTCTTAAAGAGATTAGTTAAATACCATTATTTAGAAGATGAAATATCTGAAAAAATAAGATTATTTTATGTAGCTTTAACAAGAGCGCGTGAAAAAATGATTTTATTTACACCGAAAAAGGAAGAAATAATTAATGACTTAGAAGATAATATGACAATAGATTTAAATGTAAGAAGAGGGTATAAGTCATTTAGTAAAATATTAGATTCAATTAAATATAAAATTAATAAATATTATAAAGAAATAAATATTGATGATTTAGGTTTAACTAAAGAATATTTATATAATAATGCAAAATTAGAAGAATTAGTTAGTAATGAAGAAAAAATTAAAGTAGAAGAAATTCATGTTGATAATTGGGCAGTCTTAAAAGAAGAACATTTTTCTAAAAATCTTCATGAACTAATAAATATTGAGACAAAAAAGAATATGGAATTTGGAACTTTAGTTCATGAAACTTTAGAATATATTGACTTTATAAATCCAGATTATTCATTAATAGAAAATCAGTTTATTAGAAATAAAGTAGAAAAATTTTTAGGTAGTCCATTATTAGCTAATATAGGTAAAGCTACAATATATAAAGAACATGAATTTATTTATAATGATGAAAAAAATGAATATCATGGTATAATAGATTTAATGGTAGAGTATGATGATAAAATTGATATTATAGATTATAAGTTAAATAATATAAAAGATGATAACTATTTAAAACAATTAGAAGGATATAGAACTTATATAAAGACAATTAGTAATAAAAAGATAAATATATATTTATATAGTATTTTAGGAGAAACTTTAGAAAAATTATGAAAGGAGGACTCTTTATGGTAGAAAGTAAAAAACAAGTAAAAGAGCAGATAATTAATATGATTAATGCATTAGTTGATATAGTTAATAATCCGACGATGACAATTAATAAGAGTTCTTATTTCTATCATAAAACCTCTAAAAATAATTTTATTATTTATATGTATATATTTAAATTATTAATTAATGATATGGAATATTTAGAACAAAAATATAATGAATATGTTTCTAAGTATCCTAAAAAAATTTATTATAATATTTTAAATATTACTAATATTGAATATATAAAAGAAATTGATTTAATTTTAAAGATAAAAGAAAAATTAACTTTAGATAATTATCAAATTAATTTTGAAGAAGAAAGAATATATTTTGAAGATAAGACCTATGTTGATTATAAATGGTTTTTAACATTTCTTTCAGTTCTTTTAGATAATACGAAAAATGATGAATATAAAGAAATAAATATATGCTATACAATTGCCAATAAAGATACAAAAAAAGCTAAAGATAAAAAAGATCAAGATAAGTTTATGGAATGTTTTAAATATTATCGAATTAATGTAAAACATGTTAATTCGAAAAAAGCAGTTAAAGGCAATAATATATTAATTGTTAAAAATACAGCTATTAATTATTTAAAACATTTAAAACAATATAAACATGGATTAGAGAGTGAAGAATCTTATTTAATATTTTATAATTTATTAAAAAAAGAATGTAGTAAAGAAGGATTTGAACTTAAAGAAGAAGAAACTAATCTTTTAGATATTGAATATAAAGAATTAAGTAAATTAAAGAAACTTATGGATAGTGAATTTTATAATTATCCATTAAGTAAACAAGTTCATATTATTGAAAGTGCTGTATGGCAATCTAGTAATGATATAACCCTTCTTGAACAAACTAATGCAGCAATAGATAATTTGATAGATTTACTGACGATAATAAGAGTTGAATTTAATAAGACTTATGAAACAATAAGAAATGAATATATTTTAAATGAAATACAAATATTACTTATTTTAGCAGTTAATAAATATTTACTTACATATATGGATGATGGTAGTAATATTGATTATAGTTTATTAGATTTAAAGGGGATAAAACCCAAATATATGAATAGTATTTGTGAAAATAATGAAGCGATTTTAAAAGAAGAATTAAAGAATTTAAATATGGAATTACAATCTGTAAAAAGAGATTTAGAAGTCTATAAAAAAGAACGTAGTAATTTAAATAAAAAAGATTTATCTAAGGATAAATATCAAAAAGAATTAGAAATATGTGTTGGCAGAATAAATAGTGCTAGTATTGTTATAGGGAAACTTAATTCATCTATTTCATCTTTATCTAAAGAATATGAAGAAGAAAGAAAAAAATTGGAAGATAAATATCATAATATTGATGTTTATAATTATAATAATTCAATTATTAAACATATTTATAATTCAATAATAGCTAGTAGTTATTATTTAAAAACAAATAATTCAAATATTTTAAATAATATAATAGTATTTGAAGATTATGAAAGGACAGAAAATTCCTTTTATTTAGAGATAACATTAAAAGAATTATTAAAAATAAGTAATCAAAATATTTTAAATGGAATAAAAGACCAATCTGATTTACCAAAGTTAGCTTAGGTGATGTTTTATGAAAATAAAAAAATATATTTTACCAGTTATTAATATAATAATTTCTATACTGGGTATAATTTCATTATTTGCTTTTAAAATGAGTGAGAATGTTACTTATCTAATGATGATGACAGTTATAATTGGTTGGTTGATACCTTATTTTGTTCCATTAATATCAGGTTTGGCTTTTTTAAATGAATCTCATTATAAAAGTTCTTTAATACTTAATATTGCTAGTATTTTAATGATTATATTTGTAATTATAATGATAAAAATTTTATATGATAAACATATGTTATTTATGTTAATTGATTACATTGTTATTTTAGTTATTAATTTAGTTAATATTGTTTATTTATTTTTAATATTAAAAGATGATTATAAAAAAAATAAAAAGAAAAAGAAAAAAGAAAAAGAAAAACTTAAAAGAATGAAAGAGGAAAATAATGGTGCAATCTTATAAAGGAAAAAAAATAAAAAAGGATAGTAAAATATCTAAAGTGAATAAAGAAAATAAAATAAAAGAATTTCTAAATAAAAATAAAATAGTAATTATTATAGTTATAATATTGTTAATTTTAGTATCTAGTGGTTCTTTTGCAATATGGTTTAAAACATATAATGAACCAACACATAAATTAAAAAGATATTTGGCTAATAATGGATATACTTGTAGTAAAAGTATTTGTCGTAAAACAAAAGATAATGTAACTTATTCAATTAGCTATAAAAAAGATAGTTTTCAAGTATTAAATGAGAAATATACTATAAATATTTCACAGAGAACACCATATGTTGTTTTTAATGATAATGCAGTGAATTGTACATATGATAAAGATGATTATGAAGAGTTTACTTTAATTGATGATACATTTAGTTATGATAAAAGTTGTTCTAAATATATTGATGAAATAAATAAAAATATAAAAGAATATAAAAATATTTTAAGTAATGCTCGTGTTACTGTAGATGATTTTAGTAAATAAGAGAACTATATGATAGATATAGTTTTTTTTGTGATATATTATAATAGAGGGTGGTTAAAATGAAAATAAGAAGGTTAGCAATACTAGTTTTTTTATTAATGTTATTGGTAGGCTGTAGTAATAAATTAGATAAAGAAGTTACATTAACGGGGGAGATTATTACTAGAGAAATAATGGTAAATAGTGAGGGACATAAAGTTAGTATTTTAGATTTAGATGAACCTTTAGTAATTCAGGGAATAGCTGTTAATAGTGTTAAACTAAGTGATAATAAGGATATTGAAAATAATACTAAAGTAGTTGTTCAGGGGATTTTAGAAGAAAATAAAGATGAGGATTTAGATATTAGGTATGAAGTTAATGTAAAAAATATCTTACAATAAAGTTATTGTAAGATACAATTTTTAAGTTCATAAGTTCCATTTAGAGAACAATTAATTTTTACCTCATCATTACCAGTTAAATTAAATTCATCTTGCCAATTAATAAGAAAATAATTACCGGCATTATTATTATTTTGATATGAAGTTTTTGAATCAAATAATTTATACTGATCATTGTCGGTTATCATATAACCCGAAATAGTAAAGGTTGTTTTACTTAAGGAATTAATATTTTCATATAATTTAGAATATTCAATTTCTTCAACATTTTTATAGTCGATTGGTTCAGTACTTATTTTAGTTAATTTTATTGAATTATTACTAAGATTAATATTGCCAACAAAGTAAATAGTATTATCTTTTTTTATATTAGTTTTTGATGATTCAATAGTAGCTTCTATATAATCTTGACTATCTTTATCGGTACTTAAGGTAATAATTGAAGTACTTTTTTCTTTTTTTATATTACTAACATAGGCTTTACTCATGTACCAGATACTACTTTTTTTAGTAGTATAATTAAGAAGATAACCAGTAGTTATTCTAATATCAGTTCCTAGTTTAGCATCAATATTGGCAACATTATTAGCATCACTTACATCTATATATGATGGCTCATTTTCTTGAGTTTCTTTATTTTTAGGAATAATATTATTCCAGAAAATAACTCCTAGTATCATTATCAAAAGAATAGTGATAAAAATAATTGGTACTTTAATGTTTTCTAGTTTCATAATCCACCTCATTTAAGCTTATTATATAATAGATATTAAATAAATACATATAATTTTTATAATAACTAGTCTTTTTAATTAATTAGTTGTATCATTATGGTATTTGGAGGAATAAAAATGACAAAAAATAAAATATATCAACAAATTATAGATTATGTTGAAAATAATCCAGGATTTATTAAATATAATAATATGCATGTTCTTGATTTAAATGATTGCTATGCTAAAATGGAAGCTCTTTTAAATGAAAATTCATTAAATCCTAATGGAACTGCTCATGGCGGATTAATATTCGGATTAGCTGATACAGTAATGGGAATGGCTGCAAGAACAACAGGAAGAAACTTAGTGACAATTAATTCGCAGATAGATTATTTAAAAATGGCTAAAGGAAGTAAGTTAGTTGCTACGGCTGAAAAATTAAAGGTTGGTAAAACAACTGCTGTTTTTAGATGTAATATTTATGATGAGAAAGATGTATTAGTAGCTACGGCGACTGGAACATATTTCTTTTTAGATTAATATTTAATAGTTTACTTGACGTAAACTATTTTTTGGGGCCTTTATTTCTTTGACTTCACTTATGGTATTTGTTAAGATAGCACGAAAAAGAAAAGGGGGGATTATTATGAAAGTAAAAGAAATAGTAAAGACTGCTAATCAATATATAAAAGATGTAAAAACTAAATCTTTAATATTAGCGATTATCTTAGGGACAATATGTGTAACTGACTATATAGATTCAGAAACTGTATGCGCTAAACTTATGGTTACAGATGATGGGGAAGATATTTTTTCTTTAATACCAATTAATAAAGCAACTCAACAGTATGGACTTTATTATACGGAAGGTGATGCTGTAAAAACTGATTTAAATCTGGAAAATTGTGGAACAATTGAATTTAATGATTTAAAAAAAGTAGTTGAAGTTTATGATGATTTGACCAATTCTTATACTTATAGTATGGATTCTTCTTTAATTAGTGATTATGGTCTTAATGATGAACAAGTTCAATTATATGAAAAAATATATAATATGAACAATGATGAAATGTATTTGAATTTTAGATCAGAGGAAGGTAAAAGAGATATTGTCGATGTGGCTTTAGATGAGATTGGAACTTTATATAATGATGGTACTAAATATGGATATTGGTATTCAAAAATTGTTGATAATGGTTATGATTATACGAAAGAAGCTTGGTGTGCAATGTTTGTTTCCTATGTAGCTAAAGCAGCTGGTATTACTTCTAATAAAATATTTCCTTATTCTTATGTTCCTAGTGGAGCTAATAAATTTCAAGAAGAGGCTCAAAAAGGTAATGGAGTTTGGCATAGTTCTGGAACAAATTATAAGCCACAAAGAGGGGATATATTTTTAACATACTTAGGAGAAAATTCACATACTGGAATCGTATTGGGTTCTTCTGATGAAGGCATTTATACGATTGAGGGAAATACTAGTGCTGATGATGGGTCTTATAGTATAGGTAATGGAGGAGGATGTGTTAATACTAAGTTACGTTCTTATACTTATATTCAAGGTGGGTATTATACTCCTAATATTTATATAAATCCAAATGGACTTGAAAAGTCACAAAGTTATTGTATGAGTAATGATTTAAAAAAATAAAATTTTATTCTATTTTTTTAAATCATTTAAGATAATTTCTTTTAATCTATTAGTACTAAAATTATGGATTGAATTCTTTAAAAGAATTAAAGAAAAATAAGATTCTGGTAATTTTGGTTTAGTTTTTATGGTAAATATTTTACCATCTTTTATTTCATTTAAAACAAATTCTTTAGTTGATAAGCCAATTCCAAGACCTATTTTGACAAAGTCTTCTAGTAAAGAAGAACTGGCAATTTCTATTTTAGTAGTAATTTTTATATTATTATCTTGACAAAATTTATCAAAAATATTACGTGTAGTAGATGGATATTTCTGTAAAAGGATGGGATATTTTTCAAGATCATTTAAATCAATTGTTTTATCTTTTAATTCTTTATATTCATCAGAAGCAATAAATGCCATTGATATTTTACCTAATCTGGTAATTTCTAAATCTTCGTCTTCTTTTAACTCTTCTTTAGCAATTAATAGATCAATTTCTCCTTCTTTTAACATACTACGCATTGTTTTACTAGGATCGGTAAAAACCTGGATAGCGATATTTGGATATTCTTTATGGAAAATTTCAAGATAGGGAAGAAGAAAAATTCTCATTAGTGTTGTACTAATACCGATTCTAATGGTTCCTTTTTCTAATTTTTTTAAATTAGAAAATTGCATTTCAGCATTTGTAAAAGAATTAATTGCTTGTTTTACATATTTATAAATTTCTTGACCATTTTCAGTTAAAATAACTCCTCTTTTAGTTCGAATAAATAATTCGCCACCTAATTCTTCTTCAAGATTTTTAATTTGTTTAGTAACAGCTGGTTGACTTATCATAAGAATTTCACTGGCTTTAGTAATATTACCAACTGATGCAACTACATAAAATATACGATATAGTTCAAAATTAATATTCATTATCATAACCTCCAGTTATCATAGGAATAAAATATTTGTATTTTAATTATAAATAATTATTAAGTATAATTCAATTATAAAGAGGTGGCATTATGGAACAAATTGTTGATTTACATACTCATAGTATTTATTCTGATGGAGGTGATAATCCTGAAGAAATAGTTACTAAAGCTAAAGCAAGAAATATTAATTGTTTAGCAATTACAGATCATGATAATTTAGAAGGAGCTAAAGAGTTAGTTACTATTATTCATGACAATATGGATATATATAGTGGAGTTGAGTTAACTGCAAAAGTATCCAAAGGAAGAATGCATATACTTGGTTATAATATAGATTTAGAAAATGAAGAAATTAATAGGGCTTTAAAAGAACAAAAAGAAGCAAGTATATATAATTTATTACTTTATATAGAAATATTAAAGAAAGATTTTGATATTTATTTACCTAATGATGAAATAGATAAAATAGTTAATGCTAAAGGAAATGTTGGTAGACCTCATCTTGCTTCATTATTAGTAAGGCTTGGTTATGCTTTAGATGTTGAAGATGCTTTTCAAAAATATTTAATTCATGCTTATGAAAAAGTAAGAAAAGTAAAAAAGGGGTTAACAAAAGAAGAATGTATAGAATTAATAAATGATGCTCTAGGAGTAGCGGTATTAGCACATCCTAATAGTTTAAAATTACAATTACAAGATCTAAAAGAAGAAATTCATTATCTTAAAAGTGTTGGTTTAAAAGGTATTGAAACTATTCATTCTAATTTAAGTGAACAAGAAAGAATTGCTTATCATGAAATTGCTTTAGAAGAAGGTTTACTTGAAAGTGGTGGAACAGATTATCATGGATATTCAGTGAAACCAGATATAGAATTAGGAACAGGTAGAAATAATAATGTTTTTATTCCAGTAGATAGTTTATCTTTAACTAAAAAAGTAAAATCTAGATATTAAAGCTCACATAGTGGGCTTTTTTAAATGATATAGTTTTTTATTGACTATTATGTTATAATAAAATAAGTAAAATAGTAAAGTAGGTGAGGAAATGCTAACTAATGAATTAAAAGCAATTGAAGTATTAATGAGACACTTAGTAAATGGAACATCATTGCGAAAAGAAGCATTCTCACAATTTGCTGACTTAGGAACTTTTGAATCAACTAAAATGAATTTATTTAATATTATGTCTATTAATGTTTTATTAGAGTCTTATGATACTAAACCATCTTTTTCATTAGAATATTTTTTATTTAATGGTATTATACCTGGTTTATATGATAAGGCATGTGCAATACCTACAGTAGATAGAAAATATTTTGATGATATTAATGGATACTTTGATAAATTAATAAAGGCATTAAAAAATGGTAATTATGTATTTGATGAAAATAATAATGTATTTGTTTCTAGTGAAGAGATAGAAACAACAATTCCGGCAATATGGTTATATCGTTTATCTAATGCTTTTAAAAAAAATACTTATAAAGAAATGTTTTTCTTTAATAAAAATAATGAAAATAATATTTTAGATGTGAATAGTTTAATTGATTATTTAAGACATACTAAAACTTTTTTAGTAACACTATCTTCAATTGATCCGAATGTTAAAATGGATAAAGATTTTGCAGAAGCTAAAGATAGGACTACCGAGTTTTTTAGTGATAAAAAAGAAGTTAAAGTTGATGATATTATTGAAAAATTTAAAGATAATGTACCAGAAAATAATAGTGTAGTAGTAAGTAAATATAAACTAGCTGATGCTTTTTGGATAATTAATAAAGCGCAAAATTTAGAACCGAGTTTTTATAGTAAACCATTAGAAGAACAAAAAAAATTAATTAATTCTTGGATGTTAGAATTCATTGATAGTAATAATTTAGCAACTTGTCAAACTCAGAAATATGTTTTAGCATCTTCATTAAGAGAAGATGCAGTTTATAGAGGAGAAGATATTGCAAAAGAAGAAGTTATAGTTGGTTTATTTAATTTATATATAAGTTTAATAAGTGAATTAGATATTGATTTTACTAATATATCTTTAAGTGATTTCTTTTTATCTAATTATTTAAGTCCAACGTTACAAGAAAATTTAACTAAGCTTACAGAAATAATTAAATTAATAAATAAAGAACATGTTTTAAAAGTTGATGCTAAAGCTAAAGCAGCTACAGAATTAGAGAAATTAAATACTTTAAATGGTGAAGATAATCTTGAAAAATTAGAATCACGTAAGAAAAAATATCAAAAAGCTTTAACACTTTATCAAGAAAAAGAAGAAAATGAAGCACAATATCAAATAACGAGAAATCAATTACAAGCTATTATTACAGAAGAACAGAAAACATCATTAGCTAATATTGCTTTTGATAATGAAAAGATAATGTCATTAATTCTAGAAGCTACTAAAAGAGGTCGTATATATCTAAATCAAAAGGGATCTACTCTTTATATTGAATTGTATAATGATAAATTAGGTAAAAATATTTTTAAAACATCTATACCTTTAAAACAACTTTTAGAATTTATTACAAACCTTAATTTAATTTTAGATGATGTATCTTATATGCAGAGGATATCGTAATATCCTCTTTTTTATTTTGAAAATATTTGTTACAATGTGTGTGGGTGATTATTATGGGACTTACAATAAAAAATAAAAATAATTATGAACTTTCTGATAATTTAGCATCATTTTTTGCTTTAGATGTTTCTGAAGAACCACTACCGGATTATACAAGCTTAAAACTTAAAGTAAAAGAAGCTAAATTGGATGTGGAAGAAAAATCTAATATAATAAATACAATTAATTCACTAAAAAATGCTAAAAATATAAAAGAACAAAAAAAGATAATTAGGGAAATTGATTCATTAAAAGATAAATATAATTTATAAATAAAGGAATGAGATAATTAATGGAAGAGAAAAAGATGAAAACTTTATTGGAGTTAATAAAAGCTAATAAATCTTTTTCTTGCGCTTTAAAAAATGAATCATATCCAGAAGATAATCCTTATATAACATTTGAAATGGTTATAATTTTTTTAAATGCTAATATGAATATTTTAAAATCTTATGACATAGATGTGTATATATTTATTAAAGAATTATTAAGTGATAGGAATTATTATATTAAAGAAGATGTTATATATACTAAGGATGGAGAATATTATTTAAATTATTTTGTTAATTTAGTTTATATATTAGAAGAATATAAACATAAAAAAGTTCCTGTTCCTTTTAATGTATATTCTTCTAAAGAAGGTGTTTCTTCTAAAAAAAGTTGTAAGGTTTATTCTTTTCAAGAATATTTAAAAACTTCACATTATGAAATGACACAAAAAGATTTAATTTTTCAATACACTTTGAGAGTTGATAAAGCAACTAAACCTTATATAAATATGATTAATGATAGATTTAGAAAGTTTATTAACTTGTCTGTATTTAATTATTTAAGTGGTCATAAAGATAAAATTTTAATAAATGAATTGAAGGTTATAGCAGCTTATATTAATTTAATACCATTATTTTTTTATGGTGATGATTCAATAGATTTTCATTTGGAAAAATTACATATTCCTAGTAATGAGATAGGTATTGCTAAAATTACTTTTGATAATGAAGAAATAGTAAGAATTAATAGAAAAATAAGAATAATAAAAGAGAAAAGACAACAATTAGAGTATAATGAAAAATTAATAATTGATAATAATTGTACAAATTATGGAACACTTGCAAAAATAAGGAGAAAAATATTAGAATTAGAAAAAGAAGAAGGTAATCTATTATATGAGCTTTATGAGACATCTAATTTAGCACATATTTATAATCCAAATTTTTTGCAGGCTGTTTGGCAAAGTTTTTGTGATAATAGCGTTGATATTAATACTTTTTTTGATAATCCAGTTTTAAAGTTATTTTCAATAAAGGATAATATAACAAGGTTTTATTCAGCAATGCATTTAAACGTTTTGTTTCAATTAATAGATAATGATACTATATTAAAAAGTTTAAATGATGATCAAAAATTACTGTTAACAAGTTAAAAAAGTAGGAGAAATCCTACTTTTAATATGAAAATAATTTACATTTATATAAATCTAATAAGTCATTAACTTCTTTTATTTTATATATACCTTCAATAAAACAAAATCTTATTATAAGATCATACTCATTATTTTTAGGGAGAGAATAAGAAGCACTTAGTAATAATTCTTCTATTTCAGTTTCATTTAATTCGAGAGCTAAACCTAATAAAATAACTGTTTCTTTACTTGGGTGGTATTGTGCATCACTTCTAATTTTAGAAAATAAGCGACGATCTAAATGAACTTTATTATAGACATCACTATCTTTTAAATTACGATTATCAATAAATTTAAATAAAACTTTTTGAAATTCACTTTCTTCTTTGTTTTTTTCTATATAATCATTAATGCTTAATTTTTCTTCTTCATAAAGTTTGGCATTTTCAAGACAACAAGCATTATCAATATCATAACGAGCTTTTTGAAAACTTAAAAAAAACTTTTGTTTCTAAGTTATTTTGTATATATAATTGTAGCTTTTCTTTAATATTCATATTATCACCTATTTGTATTATAGGTAATGTGCATAGTTTATATGCAAACTACCTATTTTTTCATTTATTTATCTATAATTTCTATATATTTTTCTTTT
>CANQFI010000018.1 GCA_947598455.1 uncultured Bacilli bacterium
GTAACAATTCCTGAAGGAAAAGATACATTTACAATCAAATTTGCTAAAGCAGATGCTGAATAAAATAGTAAAACAAATCAAAAAGAGGCAATATTGCTTCTTTTTTTGCTAAAAAAATATAAACTTTTCCCTTATTGATAGACTTTATTAGATACTTTTGATAAAATATCTATAGGTGGGGTGAGATTATGAAGTCAAAATATCTTGGCGGTCTAATGGGTTTTGTCATTGGCGACGCTTTTGGTGTACCTGTAGAATTTGTATCTCGTCGTGAATTATTAAAAAAACCAGTTACTAAAATGATTGGCAATGGTACTTATAATCTACCAGCTGGAACATGGTCTGATGATACTTCAATGATGATAGCAACTATTGATTCAATTAACTCTAAGCAGACTGTTGATTTATTAGATATTGCATTAAAATTTGTTGCTTGGAAAAATCATGCTACATATACTGCTTTAGGTGATGTTTTCGATATTGGTACCACATGTTCTAAAGCTATTGATATTTTTGAAGAAACTCATGATCCATATACATGCGGTTTAAGTGATATTAACTCTAATGGTAATGGTTCATTAATGAGAATTCTTCCTGTTGCTTATTATGCTGTGGAAAAAAGACTAAAAGATACTGAAATAATTAAACTAGTTAAAGATGTTTCGTCACTTACTCATGCTCATGATATTAGTGTAATGGGTTGTTATATTTATGTTAGATATGCCATATTTTTACTAAATGGCAAAGATAAATATTCTGCTTATAGCATGACTAAAAGTGTAGATTATACAATGTTTAGTGAAGAAGCACAATTAGCTTATAAAAGATTATTAACTGAAGATATTTCTAAATTAACAATTAATGATATTTCCTCTAGTGGCTATATCGTTGATTCACTAGAAAGTGCTATCTGGGTAACTTTAAAAAGTGAAAACTTTAAAGAAGCCATTATTGGTGCTGTTAATCTAGGTAGTGATACTGATACGATAGGAGCATTAACGGGTGCATTATCAGGTATAATATATGGTGATGAATTAATCCCTGAAGATTGGAAAAATCAAATTGCTCGTAAAGAATATCTTTTAGATATCTTTGAAGAGTTTTATGAAAATAAATATGAATAATTAATAAAATTCCTAAATTTTTTTAGGAATTTTTAATTTTTTAAAAGGAAATAAAACTTCTATCTATAATATATAGGGTAGAAGGAGAAAATATGAACAATAATAAAATAAAATTCATTTCCCTTATGCAAGATATTATCTTTAAAACAGTATGGCAAAGTGAAGATAAATTAATTAAAGATTATTGGAACAGATTATTACAATACATAGTTGGTTTTGATACTAGTAATTATAATTTAATGATGAATGAACTACCAATAAATAATATAGAAAGTATCTCTAGTAGGGTAGATATTCTTCTTGAATCACCTCAAAATCCCATCAAGATTAATATTGAATTAAATCCTATCAATAAGAAAACAACACGTAATAAAAATAATAGTTATTTATATAAGATTGCTGGAGAAATGTATAAGAAAAATAGTGAAATGATTTATGATAAAAATATTAGAATAATCCAAATTAATTTTAATGGTTTTTATCATAAAGATCATAATTATCCTATATCAAGATATAAATTATATGATAAGAAGAAAAGAGATACTATTAAAGATATAGAAATTATTAATATTTATTTACCAGTATTTAAAAAACTATGTTATACTAAAGACAATGAAATATATAAAGATTTGGCTATGTTTGAAGCTCAAAGTTTTGAAGAAATGTCTAGATATGTAAGTAATGATGAAAGTAGGAGGAAAGTTATGGAAAAATTATCAAGAATTATCATCGATAAAGATGTTCCAACATATGATTACGGAGCATACTTAAAGGCTCTCCATAAAGAAGTAGCTCGTGATGCTCGTAAAGAAGGAAGAAAAGAAGGAATTCGAGAAGGAAGAAAAGAAGGAATTCAAGAAGGAATACAAGAAGGACAAAATAATATCATAGTTAAATTAATATCCAGTGGTATGTCTAAAGAGGAAATATCCCAAAGACTTAATATTCCCATTAATAAAATTAATGTCTAAAAAATATTTAGTATTTTAATTTTATACTATTTAAAGAAATTACTATACTAAAGACAATGAAATATATAAAGATTTGGCTATGTTTGAAGCTCAAAGTTTTGAAGAAATGTCTAGATACGTAAGCAATGATGAAAGTAGGAGGAAAGTTATGGAAAAATTGTCAAGAATTATCATCGATAAAGATGTTCCAACATATGATTATGGAGCATACTTAAAGGCTCTCCATAAAGAAGTAGCTCGTGATGCTCGTAAAGAAGGAAGAAAAGAAGGAATTCGAGAAGGAAGAAAAGAAGGAATTCAAGAAGGAATACAAGAAGGACAAAATAATATCATAGTTAAATTAATATCCAGTGGTATGTCTAAAGAGGAAATATCCCAAAGACTTAATATTCCCATTAATAAAATTAATGTCTAAAAAATATGATGAATAAAAAAACTCCATTTTAACCTATATATGATTGAAAGGAGTTATTTTTATGTATAATCGTAAAGTTGAAATACCTGGAATTAATACTAGCACTTTAAAAACGCTAAGTAATGATGAGATGACCCGATTATTTATTGAAATGAAAAATGGTAGTAAAGAAGCAAAAGATAAATTAGTAGAGGGTAATTTAAAATTAGTTTTAAGTATCCTAAAACGTTTTAAAACAACAGCTAATAACATTAATGATATGTTTCAAATCGGTTGTATTGGTTTAATAAAAGCTATTGATAATTTTGATTTAAGTTTAAATGTCTGTTTTAGTACCTATGCTGTTTTTCTAATTAAAGGTGAAATTTTAAGAGCATTTAGAGATGAAACTCCTATAAGAGTTAGTCGTAGTACTAAAGATATCGCTTATAAAATATTAGCTTTTAAAGAAAAATATTATAATACGCATGGTCTTGAACCAACTAATAGTGAAATAGCTAAAGAATTAGGAATTGAAGAATATTTTATATCTTATGCTTTAACCTCTTTAAAAGAACCAATAAGTATTCATACACCTATTTATAACGATGGTGGAGATACCATCTATTTATTAGATCAAATAGCATCTACTGAACCAGAATATGATCGTGAAACTCTTCTTTTACTTAGAAAAGCTCTTGGTAAATTAAAAGATCGTGAACGAAAAATAATTTATAGTAGATATATAATTGGTAAGACTCAAACAGAACTTAGTGAAGAATTACATATCTCTCAAGCGCAAGTATCTCGTATTGAAAAAAATGCTTTAGACAATATAAAAAGACTAGTGAAATAAAAAGAAACATATAATTAATAAGGTGGTTATATGTTTTTATCTGATTTACAAAGTAAAGATATTATAAGTGTCAAAGACGGACGTAAAATAGGCAAAATAGTTGATGCTGAAATAAATAGTCAAGGTAGAATTATTTATCTCATAATCGAAGAGAAAAAAACATTTCGTAAATTTATTGTTTCCACAGAAGACACCAAAGTATCATTTGATGATATTTCTAAAATAGGTGAGGATGTAATTTTAGTTAATTTATGATATAATTTCAAAGAGGTGGCCAAAATGAATAAGAAAATCTTAATTATTGCAACAATCATTTTAGCACTAGATCAATTATCCAAGATTATTGCTTCTACTTGTTTAAAATTAAATGCCAATATAGAAGTAATACCTAGTTTTTTTTACCTAACTTTATGTCATAATTATGGTGCTGCTTGGGGAGTTTTTAAAGATTATAAATATTTAATTATTATTGGTACATTAATTGCCATCGTTCTAATATATCATTTTATTTTTTGCTTTAAGAAAAATAAAAGAAACAATCTTGCTTTTGGCTTTTTAATTGGTGGTTTAGCTGGTAATTTAATTGATCGTATCATATTTGGATATGTAAGAGATTTTCTTGATTTTTATATATTTAAATATGATTATCCAGTTTTTAACATTGCAGACATAGCAATTGTTCTTGGCATTATTTTACTTATATATGCTACTATTAAAGGGGAAGATGTAAATGAAGATAACAGTTCTAAAGGAAGAGGAAAACGAAAGACTAGACAAGTATCTGACAAATAAAACCGATTATACTCGTTCTACGATTTCTAAAATGTTAGATAGTAAATGCATTTTAGTTAATTCGAAATATGAAAAAGCTTCTTATAAAGTAAGAAGTAATGACATCATCGATATAGCTGATAATTTTATTAAAGAAGTTAATATTGCACCTACTAAAATGGATTTAGATATTGTCTACGAAGATGATGATTTAATGATTATTAATAAACCAAGTGGTTTAGTAGTTCATCCTGGAAGTGGTAACCATGAAAATACTTTAGTAAATGGTCTAATGTATTATACTGATAACTTAAGTGATATTAATGGAGAAGAACGACCTGGTATAGTTCATCGTATTGATAAAGATACTTCAGGTTTAATGGTAGTAGCTAAAAATAATAAAACACATGCTTTATTGACCGAATATTTTAAAAATCATGAAAATATTAAAAGAGAATATATTGCCTTACTATGTGGTGAGTTTCCTCATGATAGTGCAACTATTGATGCTCCAATTGGTCGTGATCCCAAAGATCGTAAAAAAATGACTGTTACTGCTCAAAATTCTAAAGAAGCTATTACTTATATGAAAGTTCTAAAAAGATACAAAGGATATACATTAGTTAGTTTAGTATTAAAAACTGGTCGTACTCATCAAATAAGAGTTCACATGAATTATATCGGTTATCCTGTATACAATGATCCTGTATATAATACTAGACCATCAACCGAATTTGGCCAATTTTTACACTCAGCTAAAATTGATTTTATTCATCCTATTACACAGGAACATCTTCATTTTGAATGTCCTTTGCCTTCATATTTTCAAGACTTTATAGATTCATTAGAAATAAATCAAAAATAAGATAAAACATAAATACTATATATATTAAATAAGGCATAGAAAATAATTTATACTTATCATAAGTCATTCTTATTTCAAAACTTAAAAAAATCGTATTTACAAGTAAGAAAAAAATATTAATTAAACTAAATAAATAATCTTTATAGTAGAAGAAAAATATTAAAAAAGAAAAAGATAAAATAAAATTTGATATAACAAAGAAAAATAAATCATTCTTCATCTTTTTCTCATAAATAATATGACAAAATAAAAAAGATAATAAAAGTAAAACTACAATATAAGAAATAACTAAAATAGTAAGCATTATTTTCACCTCATGATAAATATTATTAATAAGTACATAAATCTATGAATAAAATAAAATAAATTTTAATACTTAACAATGAATACATTGATAAACCTTTACGAGTAACAAAATTTATAATAAAATTATAGATAGGAGGAATTTTATGAGTACAATTGTAATGAACACAAAAGATGAAGTTATCATGAAATTAGTTCATTATTTTATAACTGAAGGAAATTATAATCCTATTGTTGTCAATGGTGTTAAAGATGAAATATGGTTAGAAAATTCTGAAGGACCTTATCGTATTGTTAGAATTAATTCTAATAATATCTTTAATAAAGAACAATTAGAATATGATAATTATAAAATAGAGAGTATTGTTAAACAAATTAAGAAGAAAACTTTTTCTTTTAATGTTAATACATTAAATATTTTATTAGATGTTAATGAAGATCTAAAATTAGAAGAAACAAAGAATATCAAACCTGTATCTTTAGATGGAAATAATTTAAATATTACAAATGAAAATATTTTAGAAGCTTTTCCTAATATAAATGAAAAATTATTAAAGGATACAAGTGGTATAGATTTAATCTTAAATGTTACTAAGGATATTAATCAAAAAACGGAGAAAGATAATATGTTGTATGAAAAAACTTTTCGACCAAAAAAAATTGTTTTCACTTATTTATTAATCGCCATTTGTACAATTATGTTTATTGTTACCTGTATTGTAGGTGGTAGTGCTTTTATTTCTGGAAGAGATGGTCATTATGTTGCTACCATATTAGCGCAGATGGGCGGAGATAATCCTGTTCTTGTAAAATCAGGAGAATTCTGGCGTTTATTTACGGCAATGTTCTTACATGCATCTATTCTTCATCTTCTTATTAATATGTATTCATTAAGTGTCTTAGGACGCCAAATAGAAACTTTTCTTGGTAAAGCCAAATTTGTTGCTATATATTTAATAAGTGGAATATGTGGTAGTTTATTATCTATAGCTACAATGTCCGATAATATTGTAGCAGTAGGTGCATCAGGAGCTATCTTTGGTTTAGCCGGGTCTTTACTTTATTTTGGCTATCACTATCGTACTTATTTAGGTGATGCCATAAGAAGACAAATAATTCCTGTTATTATTATCAACTTATTAGTTGGTCAATTAAGTAGTAGTATCGATAACTTCTGCCATATTGGTGGTTTATTAGGTGGTATATTTATAACAATGGCCTTAGGTATTGATGGTAAATCAAAAACTTATGAAAAAGTTAACGGTATTATATGCTTATTAATTTATATTGGCGTTTTAACATATTTTATCTTTTTTAGATAAATAAAAAATTTCAATCGTGTGATTGAAATTTTTTTCATTTCCTTATTCTTTCTATAAGCTACGATATAATCCAATAGCTTTTCCTAAAATTGTACAATTATCTAAAATAATAGGACTCATTGTATCATTTTCAGGTTGCAATCTAATGTGATCTTTCTCTTTATAGAATGTTTTTAAAGTAACTTCACCTTCAGGAGTCATTGCTACAACCATTTCTCCATTACGAGCTACATTTTGTTTTTGTACAATAACTATATCTCCATCATAAATACCTTTATTAATCATTGATTCACCACTAGCTTTTAAAGTAAAAATTGTTTCCTTAGGTGGTATTAAACTAGCGGGTAGAGTAAACCAATCGTCAGGATTTTCAATTGCTTCAATAGGATTACCACAAGCAACTTTTCCAAGTAATGGTACTTTTACTAAATCTTCGTTCTTTTTAGCATATTCATTATCTCCAACAATCTCAATAGTTCTAAATTTAGAGTTTGCTTTTCTAATACAACCAGCATCCTCTAATTTTTTTAAATGCGAATGAACAGTTGCTGGTGAAGATAAACCTAGAGCTGCACCAATTTCTCTTGTTGATGGTGGGTATCCATGATCAACAACGTACTTTTTAATATAGTTAAGAACATCTTCTTGTCTTTTAGTAAGATTCTTTTCCATATCATACCTCCAAAATAATAGTATCATATTTAAGTCCTAAAGTCAAACAAATGTTTTTGTGTTGCGAAAAATGTATCAAAAAATACGTGTCAATTAAAAATGTCAAAAAGCAAACAAATGTTTATAACGCATATTGACACAAACAAATGTATGTAATATGATAGAGATGGTAAAAGGAGTGAGGTTAATGAAAAAAAGTGAAACAATAAAAGATGTGGCAGGAATTATCATCTTATTCCTAGTTTTAGCTCTAGGAATTGTTGCTATTAATACTCGTATGGGAGAGTTTAATAGTAATCAAAATATTGCTTCATTAAGAAATTAATATCAGGCAGCTGATATTATTTTTCTTTTAAAAAAAGATTATTTAGTGTATAATCAACATAAGAGGTTTTAATTATTATGAAAAAAAGAATATTATTGACTTATGCAATGTATGGTAATGGACACCGTGCAATAGCTGAATACATTGAAAGTTATTTTAAAGCCCAAGATCCTGAACTAGAGATTCTTGCTATTGATATATTAAGATATTCAACTCCCATATTAGGTAGATTAAGTCAAAAAGTAACAGACTTTTTTTTATTAAAATTTCCAATCGGATGGTCTCTTATCTATGATTTATTTGACACTAAAATAAGTGCTGCTATTGCTAATCATACTAGTATGAGTTTATTTAAAAATAAAAGAATGAAAAAATTAATTAGTGATTTTAATCCTGATTTAACTATTTCAACTCATTTTTTTGGTAGTAGTTTAATTGATTATTATAATCGTAAAGGTGTTATAAATTCTAAACTTATTACCGTAGTAACTGATTATGAAGCCCATACTTTATGGTTAAGAGGATATAAACGTGAACAAGCTATTATTGTTGGTGATCGTGATGAAGTTGGATATCTTGTCAAAAAAGGCGTTCAAAGAAATATCATTAAACCAATAGGTATTCCTATCCATCCTATTACTAGTAATGATTTTGATATCATTTCAGCTACAGAAAAATATGGGTTTGATGGTTCACGACCAATATGTCTCTTCTTTGGTGGTGGCGGTAATGGGGGGACTCATTCTTTACCATATATTCGTAAATTATTAAAGAACAATTTAAATATAGACTTTATTTATGTTGCTGGCAAAAATCAAACAGCTAAAGAGAAAGTTGATAAATGGATTAAAGAATATGATGTTAAAAACTTTAAAACATTAGGCTTTGTTAATAATGTTCCTGAATTACTTCAAATATGTGATTTTGTCGTTTCAAAACCTGGTGGTGCCCAAACAACCGAAAGTCTATACTTTAAAAAACCCGTTATTATGATAAATTGTAGCGGTGGCCAAGAAGTAGGCAATAGTAAATATTTTGAAAAACATGGTTATGGTAAAAGATTTAAAACATCATTCATGTTTAATAGATATATGCAACAAATTTCTAACAATCCAAAGATTATTGAAAAAATGCAAAAAAATATGGAATCAAATACTAATGATAAAGCCATGGAAAAATTATATGAAATTGTTATAAAACAATTAAAAGACAAGTAAAAATTAAATATTTGACTAACATAATAGAAGATTTAGATGTTAAACTCTAAATCTTTTCATATTTACTAATGTCAAAAAATTGGTATAATTAAAATAGGAGAGTGATGTTATGAACCCTGATGCAACTCATTCATTAAATAGTTTAAGAATCTTAAGTATTGATATGATTTCATATGCTAAGAGTGGTCATCCTGGAATATGTCTAGGAGCTGCTCCTATCATGTTTTCTACATATGTTGATAATTTAAATATTTATCCAAGTGATCCTAAATGGCCAAATCGCGATCGTTTTGTTATGAGCGCCGGCCATGGTTCTGCCTTATTATATGCTATGTTATTTATGGCCGGATACGATATTTCAATAGATGATTTAGTAGATTTCCGCAAAATAGATTCCAAAACTCCAGGTCATCCTGAATATGGTGTAACCCCTGGTGTTGAAACCTCAACTGGTCCATTAGGTCAAGGACTAGCTAATGCTGTTGGTATGGCTATTGCTGAAAAATATCTTGCCAGTCTTTTAGAAGAAGAAATACCTAAACAAAAACTAATTAATTATTATATCTATGCTTTAGTAGGTGATGGCGATTTAATGGAAGGTATTGCTAATGAAGCTGCTTCGCTTGCTGGAACACTAGGTTTAGATAACTTAATAGTATTATATGATTCAAATGATGTTACTTTAGATGGTGAACTAAAAAAAGCTAATACCGAGAATATTGTTCAAAAATTTATTACTTTAGGGTGGGAAGTAGATTATGTTCCTGAAGGTAACGATATTAAAGAAATTGATAAAGCTTTAACACGTGCTAAAATAAATAAAAAACCAACACTAATCGAAATAAAAACTGTTATTGGTCGTGGTTCATACTATGAAGGTAAAAATCTAGTTCATGGTAAACCATTAAACAAAGATGACATGATTAATATTCGTAAAAAATATAATATAGCTACTAACACTATGGAAATAACTGAAAATGCTGTTAAATATGTCCGCGAAACTATTAAAAGTCGTACCGAACAAAACTATAAAAGTTGGAAGAATTATTTTGAAAGTTTAAAAAATAGTAATCCTAATGAAAATTTAAAAAAATTATTAGATTTTATTGAAACTGGCGATGTTAATATTCCATTTAGTAGTGCTAATTTTAAAATTCAAAGTAACTATAGTGAACAATTACGTGAATCTAATTCTAAAATGATGAATATCATTAGTGATCGTAACAAATTATTTTTAGGTGGTAGTGCCGATTTGGCGACTTCTTGTCGTACTAGTTTATTAAAAGAAATAGATTTTAGTAAAAAAGAACCAATGGGACGTAATATTAACTTTGGTGTTCGAGAACATGCTATGGGTGCCATATTAAACGGCATAGCTTTATCTGGTTTACGTACTTATGGTTCAACCTTTTTAGTTTTTGCTGACTATTTAAAACCAGCTATCCGTATGAGTGCTTTAATGAATCTTCCTGTAACATATATTTTTACTCATGACTCTGTATCTGTTGGTCAAGATGGTCCAACTCATGAACCAGTTGAACAACTAGCAATGTTAAGAACCATCCCTAACTTAACTGTTATAAGACCGGCTGATATCAATGAAGTAATTGGTTGTTGGGATTTTATTCTTAATAATAAAAAACCAGTCGCTTTAGTTCTTTCTAAAGATGAAGCGCATATTCTTGATGGAACAAGTGGTGAAAATGTTAAAAAAGGTGCTTATATTATTAGAAAAGAAGTTCAAAGATTAGATGCTGTCTTAATTAGTACAGGTATCGATTTAACAACAACTTATTTGATCAGTGAAGAATTACGTGCTAAAGGCATTGACACTAGATTAGTTTCAATGCCATCAGTCGATTTATTCCTAGCTGAACCTCAAGAATATCAAGATAAAATAATTCCTCCTAATATTAAAGTATTTACTGTTGAAGCTAGTGCTACACTTCCTTGGTATCGTTTCGCTTCCAAAAATTGTGCAATTGGTATTGATACTTTTGGTTATAGTGGTCAAAAAGAGGATGTTTTAAAAAAGGTTGGTTTTGATTATGATTCAATAATGAATAAAATAATTGAAAATATAAAAAATAATTAAATTCGACAAAATAAATCACCAATAAGAGATATATTCTTATTGGTGATTTATAATGCGTACATATTATATTTTTAAAATAAAAGAACCATATTCTAATTTAACCAAAGATTCTCCTTATAATTTATACAAAGTACTAGAAAATATCTATTATTTAAATAATGATCAAATAAAAATAGCTTATAATTTCTTTAGTCAAATAAGAGAATATTTTAATAAGGATATTCTTGATAATAACTTATATGAACATTATAAAAATAAAGATAACTATAGTAAAATAAATAATACTCATATGATATATGATTATTTTACTAAAGAAAAAACTAAATTAATAATTAATAAATCATATTTATACATAAAATCTACCAAAGATATTCCGACTTTCTTAAAAGTATTATCTAAAAAAGATCATTTATTTGTTTGTGATTTTATTAATAAAGATTATTTTTGGTTAGAAGAAATATAATAAGTCTTGTTAAAACATAAAATATTTAGTAAAATAATCATACAAAGGAGCGTGTTATAATGCCTGCAGTAGTTGCTGACATCTTACATATTGTAATTGGTCTTGTTATCGGTCTTGTAATTGGCTTTTTAGTAGCTAGACATATTTTTAAAAAACAAATTGAAGAAAATCCTCCAATCAATGAAAAAATGATTGAAGCTATGATGAGTGGAATGGGGCGTAAACCTAGTCAAAAACAAGTAAGACAAATTATGCAACAAATGAATAAATATAAATAATAAAATTGATAATTAGAGATTCATTTCTATTATCATTTTTTTTACTTATTTTTTTGTTTAATAGATTAATTTTTTTGGAAATTTATTGTCATATTATGTATAATTGTGTTATTCTTATTATATAGAATAATAAGAGGTGTTATATGAATTTACTTGGTCTTATAGATAAATTATATGATAATAATTATTTTGCCACTATTTTAATAGTAGCTATTATTGTTTTAGTAATCTTGTTTATAGTAGTTTTATTACTGGGTATTAAAGATGCTAAAGAATCTAAAGAACCTAAAAAAGTTAAGGAAGAAGAAGTAAAAGATATTACTTTTGAACCTGAAACTAAAGAGCCTCCAGCTAATGAAGATGTCACATTTGAAATGCCTGTCTTAACTAAAAATCTTGAAGATTTTAAAAAGAGTTTTGAAGAAGAAATTCAAAAGGATCAAGAAGTAGAAGTTAGGACTACAACTCATAATTCACTAAGTGAAGCTACTAAACCAATGAAAATATTAGATATTAATGCTATTGAAGATACAGCTATTTTAGATACAGTTATTGATACATCAGAAAAGAAAGAAGATTCATCTTCTCCTAAAGAAATTACCAAAAGTTCAAAAGAACCAGTTAAAGAAACAACTAAAGAACCGATTTTTGACAAAACAGATGATGATAAACTACATTTTTTAGAAGATGACGACTTTTAAAAAAGTCCGAAAATATGGGAGTTATTTGACATTTTAAACTGTCAAAGCTCTTTTTTTTTACTTGTCTTTTATGTTATACTAACTATGGTGAATTAAATGACAACAGTAAAAAATAAAGAATATGATGCAAACTCAATAAAAATCCTTGAAGGTCTTGATGCTGTTCGCAAAAGACCTGGTATGTATATAGGTTCAACAGATAAACGTGGACTTCACCATTTAATATGGGAAATTGTTGATAATGCTATTGACGAAAGTATTAATGGTTACGGTGATTATATTAAAATAACAATCAATAAAGACGGCTCTATTACTGTTGAAGATCATGGCCGTGGTGTTCCAACGGGAATGCACGAAAGTGGTCGTACAACTCCTGAAGTAATTTATACAATTCTTCATGCCGGTGGTAAATTTGAAGAGGGTAGTTATAAAGTTTCAGGTGGTCTTCATGGTGTTGGTGCTTCCGTTGTTAATGCCTTATCAAAGTGGATGAAAGTTGTTATCTATCGTGACGGTTCTATTCATAGCATAGCTTTTGAAAATGGTGGTCACATAAAAGAACCCCTAAAGAAAATTGGTACAACTAATCGTACAGGTACAACAGTAACATTCATGCCTGATCCAGAAATATTTAAATCAACTAATTTTTCATTTACAACAATAACTGAAAGAATGCAAGAAAGTGCTTTCTTACTTTCAGGTATTACTATTGAAGTTGAAGATGAAGAAGAAAATCGTAATATTAAATATCACTATGAACAAGGTTTAATTAACTTTGTTGAATTTATTAATGAAGGTAAAACAACTCTTCATAAAGTAATTAATTTTAATGGTATTAAACAAGGAATTGAAGTGGATGTTGCCTTACAATATCAAGAAGGCTATAATGAAAATATTTTAAGTTTTGTTAATAATGTTAAAACTAGTGATGGTGGTTCTCATGAAACTGGTTTTAAATCAGGTATTACTAAAGCTTTCAATGAATATGCTAAAGAAAATAATATCTTAAAAGGCAAAGATGCTTCTTTTGAAGGATCTGATGTCAGAGAAGGTTTAAGTGCTGTAATAAATCTTAAAATACCTGAAAATTTATTACAATTTGAAGGACAAACTAAAGGAAAACTTGGTACTCCTGAAGCTCGTACGGTAACTGAACAAATAACTTATGAAAATATGAAATTCTTCTTAGAAGAAAATCGTGAAATAGCTGTTACTATAGTTGAAAAAGCCTCTCGTAGTAAAGTCGCTCGTGAAGCTGCTCGTAAAGCTCGTGAAGCTGCTCGCCAAGGTAAGGGTAAAGAAAAGAAAGATAAAATTTTAAGCGGTAAATTGGCTAAAGCAACTGGTAAAGATGCTTCTAAATCTGAATTATTCCTAGTCGAAGGAGACTCAGCTGGTGGCTCTGCTAAAACTGGTCGAAACCGTGAAACACAAGCTATCTTACCATTGCGTGGTAAAGTTTTAAACTGTGAAAAAGCATCTAGTAATGACATTCACAGTAATGAAGAACTTAATACCTTAACTTATGCTATTGGAGCTGGAATAGGTAATGAATTTGATCCATCAGAATCTAATTATGGTAAAGTAATAATTATGACAGATGCCGATGATGATGGTGCTCATATTCAAATTCTTCTCCTAACTTTCTTCTATCGTTTTATGCGTCCTTTAATTGAGGCTGGTATGTTATATATCGCTAATCCTCCATTATACGCAATAGACTATGGTAAATATAAAGAATATGTTGCAACAGATGAAGAATTAGAAGAAAAAAAGAAAACCATTAAACAAACCTATAAAGTTCAAAGATTTAAAGGTTTAGGTGAAATGGATGCTGATGAATTGTATGAGACAACAATGAATCCCGCTACGAGAAGCTTAATCAAGGTAAGTATTACTGATGCTGCTTTAGCTGAAAAAAGAGTATCTGTCCTTATGGGAGATAAAGTTGAACCTCGTAAGGAATGGATAAATGAAAATGTTGATTTCACATTAGAAGATGACTTTAGGAGGTAATCAAGATGGCAAAATCAAAAGAAGAAAAAACAATCATTGAAAAAATCTATGATTATACTTTAGAAGACATCATGGGTGATCGTTTTGGCAGATACTCTAAAAGTATTATCCAAGATCGTGCTTTACCCGATGTTCGTGATGGTTTAAAACCAGTTCAACGTCGTATTTTATATACAATGTGGGAAGATAAAAATACCTTTGATCGTCCTTATCGTAAATGCGCTAAAGCTGTCGGAGATGTCATGGGAAAATATCACCCACATGGTGATTCAAGTATTTATGGGGCCATGATTTATATGTCTCAAGCCTGGAAAATGCGCGAACCATTTATCGATATTCATGGCAATAATGGTTCGATTGATGGTGATGGACCAGCTGCTTATCGTTATACCGAGACCAGACTTACTAAGCTAGCTCAAACAATGCTTAAAGATATCAATCGTAATGCAGTTGAAATGACGTTAAATTACAGTGATGAAGATTTAGAACCAACTGTCTTACCAGCTAATTTTCCTAATCTTTTAGTTAATGGTTCAACTGGTATCTCTGCTGGTTATGCTACTAATATTCCGCCTCATAACTTAGGTGAAGTAATTGATGCGACAATTCATCGCATTGATAATCCCAATTGTCGTTTAGATACAATTTTAAATATAATTAAAGGTCCTGACTTTCCAACCGGCGGTGTTGTTGAAGGCAAACAAGGCTTAATTGAAGCTTATTCAACTGGTCGTGGAAAAGTCGTTGTTAAAGCTAAAACTGAAATAGTTAAAGAACGTGGTGTTCATCAAATAATTATTCATGAAATACCATATGATGTCTTAAAAGAACAACTACGTAAAAAAATAGAAGACATAAAAATAGATAAAAAAGTAGATGGAATTGTTGATGTCATAGACGTATCTGATAAAGAACATATGGCTAAAATAATTATTGAATTAAAAAAAGAAGCCAATGCTGAACTAATCTTAAACTACTTACTTAAAAATACTGAATTACAAATAAACTATAACTTCAATATGGTTGCTATTGTTAATCGTCGTCCTAAACAAGTAGGTATTTTAGAAATATTAGATGCGTTTATTGCTCATCAAAAAGATGTTATTTTAAGAAGAACAAGTTTTGATTTAGAGCACGCCAAAGCACGTTTACATATTGTTGAAGGTTTATTAAAAGCTGTCGATGTTTTAGATGAAGTTATTAAAACTATTCGTGCTTCTAAAAATAAAGCTGACTGTATTGTTAACTTAGTTAAAGAATTTGATTTTACTGAAGAACAAGCTACAGCTATCGTTACAATGCAACTATATCGTTTATCAAATACTGATATTAATCAATTATTAAATGAAAAAAGCGATTTAGAGCGTATGATCGAATTCTTAAATTCTATTTTAAATGATGAAAATATCTTAAAACGTCAAATGAAAGCTGAGATTAGTGAAGTAAAGAAAGAATTTGCTAACCCTCGTCGTACCGAAATTCGTGATGAAGTAGTTGAAATAAAAATTGATGCTATGGATATGATAGCTAAAGAAAATGTTATCGTTGTTGCTACAAACGATGGCTATGTTAAACGTATCCCTCTTAAATCATATGTTAGTGCTTCTAGTGAACCAACCGCCTTAAAACCAGGTGATTTTATAAGAGGTATATATAGTACTACAACTGTTGATACTTTATTAATGTTTACTAATCTTGGTCATTACTTATATGTTCCTATTCATGAAATAGTTGAAACAAAATGGAAAGAATTAGGTAAACACATTAGTAATTTAATTCAAATTGGTGCTGATGAAAAAATTATCTCTGCTATGATTTTAGATAATAAAGAAACTAATGTTATAATGACTACCAAAAATGGTATTACTAAACGTACTAATTTAGAAGACTTAATTGTTAGTCGTTATACTAAACCGGTTAATGCAATGAAATTAAAAGATGGTGATGAACTAGTTTCTGTTTGTCAAGATCATGGTCGTGCTATCTTCATTACTAAAACAGGTCGTTATAGTAACATTGTTTCTAGTGAAATACCTTTAGTTGGTGCTAAAGCTGCCGGTGTTAAAGGTATTAATGTTAAAGATGATGAAGTAATAACTTGCTTATCACCTGAAGAGTATGATGAATATATAGCCATCTTCACTAATAAGAGTACTTCTAAACGTATTAAAATTAGCGAACTAGAAGAAATGAATCGTGCTAAAAAAGGTAGTACTTTAATTAAGAAAGTTAAATCTACTAACTATGAAGTTATCAATGCTTTATCTGTTAATATTCATGATACGATTGGTCTTAAAACTGATGGTGAAGTTAAAGAAATAAAATCACCAGACCTTCCAATTATGGATTTATCTTCTACCGGTAGCACAATTTGTAAAACTATAATTGATGATGCCTTTAAAGTAGCAGAAGTTGTCGAGAGAAAACTTGAATTAAATGAAAGTAACGGAAATAAAACTAAAACCAAAAATATTCCTTCAGAATCCCCAAAATCTGAAGAACCAGAAGAATTAACAATTGATGATTTCCTTGATGACTTCAAATTATAGTAAAATAAATCACTTATTAAACATAAAATTTAATAGGTGATTTTTTATGTCAAAAGAACAATTTAAAGAATTTGTAAAAAACAAACCAGAATTAGCTGAATATGTTGAAAATAACGAAATGACTTGGCAAAAATTTTACGAGTTATATGACTTATATGGTGAAGATGAATCAGTATGGCGTAAATATTCTAAATCATCAAAACCAACCAAAAAAATATCTGATTATATGGAAAAATTTGATCCAGACTCCTTACAAAAACATATTGAAAATGCTCAAAAAGCTTTAGATATCTTTAGTGAATTAGCAACTAAAACTACCGAAAACTTAAATAACAATGTTAAACCTAATATAGCCAGACCATTATCTAAATTTTTTGGTGATTAAATGGAAAAAATTATTTTAGAAAATCTTCAAAAAGATAAAATGCTTGATTACTTAAAAGAAAATTCCTATTTTATTAAAAATTTAAATCGTAATCCCAGCTTTTATCCTGAATTTAAAAAAATAATAAAAGAAAAATATAACTTACGTTTCACTGATAAAGTATCAGATTTTTTAAATGATATGGAACTTGTAAGTAGCATTATTAGTACCTTAGAATAATATTGTATTTTTATCGCCTTTATATTAAAATATTATATAGAATACAAGGTGATAATATGGATAAATATAAAGATAAATTAACGTTTTCAAGATTAGAAATATTATGCATGATTGTTTTAGTAGCTATCTTTGTTACAGGTGGTATAACGATTGTTGCCTTAGCCACAAGAAATCAAAATGCTACTAATTTAAAACAAGAAGCGGTATCAATTATAAGTGACGCTAAAACTGCTTATAAATATTATTCAATCTTAGAAAATAATGAATATATAGTTACTAGTAGTGATGGTGAAAGTAAAGGTATGTGTATTACTTTAGATGGTTTAGTTAATAATGATTTTACAACTAAAACCTATGATAAATGGGATGGTTATGTTGTAATCGAAGAAAGCAATAACAATATTCACTATAGTATTTGGTTAACTGATAAAAAATATGTTATTGACGGCTATGATTCAAGTAAACTTAATGAATTAAAATTAGATAAAGGTATAACTAAATACAAAGATGAAAAATTTGCTTACAATGTTCGTAAAAAATTTACTGGTACTAGTGGGGATAAAGGTGGAACCGGTAACAGCAATGGAACATCTTTAAAAGAATATGAAGCCAATTGTCTTAATGAAAAGATAGAATAATAAGTTAATTTCTGTTATAATTATTCCTAGGTGATTAAGATGTTAATAATAGGTAGTCATGTATCTTTTGGTAAAGATCAAATCTTAGGTTCATTAAAAGAAGCTTTAAGTTACAATGCTAATACTTTTATGTTTTATACCGGTGCTCCAACAAATACTATTAGAAAAGATATTAATGAAAAAAATACTAGTGAAGCGTTAGCGCTTATGGAAGAAAATAATATTAATATTAATAATGTTGTTTGTCATGCCCCATATATTGTTAATTTAGGTAGTAAAAAAGATCCTGATAAATATAATTTTAGTATTGACTTTATTCGTAATGAATTAAAAAGATGTGATGAAATGCATATAACTAAGATGGTTTTACATCCTGGCAATGCTGTTGGTATTTCTAAAGAAGAAGGTCTAAATAATATTGTTGAAGCCTTAAATACTATTTTAGATGGTACTACTAAGTGCCAAATACTACTTGAAACAATGGCCGGTAAGGGTAGTGAATGTGGTTGTACTTTAGATGAAATAGCATATTTAGTTAAAAATACCCATAAACAAGATCAAATTGGTGTCTGCTTAGATACTTGCCATCTATTTGATGGTGGCTATGATATAAGTGATTTTGATTCTTTCTTAAATGAATTTGCTACTAAAATAGGTTTAGATAAAATAGGGTGTATTCATATTAATGATTCTAAAAATCCTTTAGGTTCTCATAAAGATCGTCATGAAAATATCGGTCTAGGTAACATTGGTTTTACTAATTTAATTAATATTATTTATCATGACAAATTAGCTAATATTCCTAAAATATTAGAAACTCCATATATTGGAGAAACTGATGAAGATAAAGAACGTATCTATCCACCATATCGTTTTGAAATTGAAATGATTCGTAACAAAGAATTTGATCCTGACTTTAGAAATAAAATTAGAGCTTATTACAAGAAGTAAGAAATTACTTCTTTTATCATATTTATGTACACAAACAAATGTATTATGATATAATAA
>CANQFI010000019.1 GCA_947598455.1 uncultured Bacilli bacterium
TAAAAAAAGGTTCTTAAGAACCTTATTTTTCATTTGGATTATAACGTAGTAAGTCTTTTAAAGAATCAGAATGCATAGTTCTAACATTTTCAGCCAATTTAACTGACTTACTTCCATTAGATCTATATAAATCACCTCTAGCTTTTGTACTACTATAATCTTTTAACATATAAATTAATTTAGGATTTATTACTACAAAAGAACGAATGTCGCTTTCAATCTTTTTACCTTTACCACCATTTGATACATATAAATCACCTGTTGTCTTATAGTCTTGAAGATAATATATTTTCTTACCATCTTTACTTACAGTAATTTTATTCATATTTACATCTTCAGCTATTTCTTTAGCTTTTCCATTACTTGCTACATATAATGTACCATTACTATTTTTATCAATATCGGCAACAAATACATAACCATTTTTCGCAACAGTTAATGCCTCAACACCATCAGTAACTGATTTAACATCACCAACTTTGTTACCATTAATTTTAACAAATTTTAATTCATTATCTTCGTTTATATAATAAATTTCTTTTGATTCAAATAATTTAACATTAGATACTTGTTCTAAACCATCTTCAATTTTAGCAGCATCTTTAGTACCTTTTTGATAATATAAAGTAACTTCATCATCATCAGCTACAGTATAAACAACCTTTTGTTCATCAACATCAATAGCTTTTACAGCAGAAATATCAGAAGCAACTTTTTCACTATCTTTTCCATTATAATAATATAAATCTTTTTCATCATCATTACCAACAAAATATAGTTTTTGACAAGACTTAGTATCACAATAATATGTAGAAATATCACTTGCTATTTTATTGTTTTCTTGCTTACTAATATTATAAGACATAAGTTCAGAATCTTTATTAACATACACTACGTATTTTCCATCTTCACTTAATTCTAAATCTGTTTTATATTCATCACTATCAACGATCTTAGCTCTATCATCTTTCTTTGCATTAATACTTCTTACATAAATAGAACCATCTTTTTCATATACAATATGTGTATTATCATTAGTATAAATCTCTGTTACATCACTATCTAATCTTTCTTTTTCTTTCTTAAAATTATATGAATATAAATTATTATCATCATCTGTAGCTAATACATATTTATCATCATCTGTAAAGTAATAATCATCTACATCAGATAATATTTTAACAGTTTCTTCTTTTGATTTAGCATCATATAAATATAAATCATCATTTTTTGTAAATAAAATATATCTATCAGTTGCGCTTGCATACATTACATCACTTGAAGATTCTCCCGCTAATTTAATTGCATCTTCTTCATCTTTAGCATTAGGTTTCATTAAATATAAATTGCCATCATCATCACTATAAACTACAGGATACTTAACACCCTTGCCTCCACCTGACATTGTACTTAAAACAAGTAATAGAAGTAAGACAACTGCAACTCCTCCTGCAATCATTACATGTAGACCTTTAAACTTACCAAAATTTTTTTTTGAAAAATCCGTAGCCTTATCAACTACAACTTTCCCACTATTTTTAGCTGATTCTAAAACTTTTTTACTACTTTCTGATACTTTATTATCTTTTTTACTACTTTCTGCTACTTTATTATCTTTTTTACTATTTTCTACTACTTTATCATCTTTTTTAGCATTTTCTGCTACTTTATTATCTTTTTTAGCAGTTTGTTTAGTAGTATTTGTTTGCTCTTCCATAAAAAAACTCCTCACTACGCGAATCATTTTATCGCTAATTAAATTATAATATTTTAATTATCTAAAATCAATTATATTTTAAATAAATTTATCACTCTTTAATATTATTATATTCTAAAACTATAAAATCGTCTGTCATTCCAGCAATATAATCAATTACTTTTCTTTCATCACTCGTCCTTTTTAAATAATCATCTGTCATATCATTTAAAAAAATTGTAAAAATATGCCCTTTCTTATTATTGGTTTTAACATCCTTAAGACAATTATCAAATACTTTATTAAACATTGTTTCATATAAATCTAACATTTCTTTGCTATTAGCTTTAGTATAAATATATTCATAATTAAATTGTTTTAATTTCTTAATTGCTTGAAAAATATTAGGACTTAATTTTATATATTCTTTATCTAAACTATTATCTACCAAATCATTTATTATTGTATTAATTATTTCTCGATTAGTTAATCCAAGTACATCAGATATTTCTTTAGGTATATCATCTGGATTTATTACGTTCATTCTTATCGCATCCTCAATATCTCTTCCAATATATGCAATAATATCACTTACTCTAACAACACAACCTTCTAAAGTCATTGGTACTAACTTTCTTATCATATCTTTATCTTGATAAGTTTTTTCATATTCCTTTAAAAAAGTATCTTTATCTTTTTTACATGGTCGATATTCATCTAATTCTAATTCTCCATTATGACACATTATTGCATCTAAAACTTGTAAAGTTATATTATTTCCTCGACCATTATTTTCTAAAGTCATTAAAGTTCTTACACTTTGAATATTATGGTTAAAGTAACCTTCACCATTCCTTAGACTTATTTCATTTAATATTCTTTCTCCCGCATGTCCAAATGGTACATGCCCTAAATCATGACCTAATGCCGCTGCTTCTATTAAATCTTCATTTAAACCTAAAGCCCTTCCTATAGTTCTTGCAATTTTACTAACCATTTGAACATGCGTCATTCGTTTACTTACATTATCATTATCGTTAAAACTAAATACTTGTGTTTTATCCATATACCTTGTATATGATAAAGAATAAACTATTCGATCAATATCTCTAAAAAAAGGTGTTCTAAAATCATTATCTTTAATTTCTTCAAAACGATAAGCTTCACTATCTTTAGTTGCTAAATTACTTAAATAATTATTTTTAATTTCCATATTTTTCTTAACTTTTTGTAAATCCATCAATATCACCAATAAAATTATATCAAGAAAAAAAGATATATTAAATATCTTTATTTTTCATAAACTAACTTTCCCGTTTTTTCATCAACATATAACAATTTATTATAATCTTTTGAATCAACCGGCAAATTTTTATCATGTAATCTTTTCTTTATTAAACCATTAACAAACGAATATAAAATTGAGAAGATTGGAACTCCAATAATCATCCCGACCATTCCAAATAATCCTCCAAAAATAAGTAATGAGAATAATACCCAAAAACTACTTAATCCTGTTTTACTACCTAATATTTTAGGTCCTAATATATTACCATCAAATTGTTGTAAAATTAAAATAAATATTAAAAAGACAATTGATTTACTAGGACTTACTAAAAATATCAAGAAAACACTTGGAATAGCACCAATAAATGGTCCAAAATAAGGAATAATATTAGTTACACCAACAATTACGGCAATAATTAAGGCATAAGGCATATCAAGTAATAACATTGCAATAAAACATAAAATACCTATTATTAAAGAATCAATTAACTTACCAGTAAAAAATCCTCCAAAAATACGATCAGTATATCTAACATTCTCTAAAATAATATTTATAGTTTCATTATCAAAGAATGTATATAATAATTTCTTTATTTGAGCTTTAAATTTTTCTTTATCAAATAAAACATATATTGAAATAATATACCCAATAATAATATTATATAAAAATTTTAATACACTAAAGATACTATCACTAATCATAGTTAACATATCTTCAAAAACTATATTATCTAACCATTCATTAACAAACTTACCAAATTTACTAAAATTATCATTAATAAATTCTGTTAAAGCTTCACTACCACCAGTTAAATTAATTAACATCTCTTTGCTATTAGCTAAATAAGTATTAATATTCGTTACAAACATTTCCAAACTCTTCATTATTTCTGGAAATAAAAAACTCAAACACGTTATTATGCATCCAATAAAGATAACTGAACTAGTAATCAAAGATAAACACCTAATAACTTTTTTATAATCTTTTTTCTTTTTTACAACTTTATCTACTAACTTACTATAAACCCTATTATCGAAAAAATTAACAACAGGATTCATTAAATAAGCAATAACCAATCCATAAACAAACGGTGTTAAAATAACAAGTATTTTTTTTAAAAACGCAACAATATAATTTGAACTAGATATTGCAAAAAAAAGTAATAATAATGCTGCTAATACACAAAATGCTGTTAACCCCCAAGCCAAATACTTATTTTGTAATTTTTCTTTCATTTAATTTCATCTCTATTCATAAACTCTCACTTGTTACGTATTATAACACTTTCTTTATATGTTTTCATTACTAATTAAATAATCCTTTTACTAATTTCTTTCTATTTATAATTAAATAAACAATTTCTATCATCATTAATATCATAAATAATAAAATATAACTACCTAAAGCAAATTTATATTGTTTATATGCTGGTAAAAAAAATGGTGCTATGCCAATAACTAATGATATAAATGTTGGGATTAAAGTAATTAATCTTTGTTTAATAATTACATTATCATTTGTTTCATTCTTACATATAAAACGATAATCTAAAACCAATGAAGTTAAAGATGTAAACATTAAAGCACTTAAAGGTACTATTAAATTAAAAATAAATAAACTTATATCTTTACTAAGATTAAAATATATCGTAAATGTATTTAAAATAATAAATATACTACTAATTAAAACATTAGTTAACCATTTACTAAAAAGTATTTCACTCATTCCAATCGGCATCGTTCTAAGTATTTGGATATTATCTTTTTCCAAACTCATTTGAGAAATACTCATCACATTAAAAGTTACAAACATTGCTAATATTGTTGGACAATATAACTTTAAATAAATATCAAAATTTTCAATTCTTATTATTTGTTCTAAATTAGCTATCTTAAGAACTATAAATAATCCTACCGTAACAATAGCAACCATTAAATATGAACTAACTAAATAAAACTTATTAGAAATTAAATTAATTACTTCTTTTCTTACCATTCCCAAAACCTTATGTAAATTTAAAGTCTTTTTATATTTAAATAATACTTTTTTCTTTATACCTTTTAACATTGAACATATCTTTAAATAGTTATTAGATAATAAAAAGCTATAAGCATAAATAATAAATATTGGTATTAATATAAGTAACAAGAAAAAGAAAACATTTTCATCTCTTATCATTATATAAAAGAAGAAATTCATTGGATATATAACATTTACTTTCTTTAAAAACACCTGAATAAATTCATTTAAATTACTTACATTAGCATCTTTAAATATTAAATATATTCCTAAACATCCTAAACCAATAACTAAGTATTTCCCTATATAATAAAATATCTTTTTATTAATTAATTTAACTTTTAAAAAGGAATTAATATAAGAGATTATAGTCGCTATTACTATTGGAATAAAAGGAATAAATAAAGAACTCATAATATACATTAATAATAAATCATCACTTATACTATATCCATAATTAATATAACCCATCATTGAAGAAAACATAATAATAGCTACAAACATTAAATTTCTTAAATAAATATTAAATAATTTACTAAATACTATTTGATATTTAGATAAAGGTAAAGCAAATAACATTTCATTATCTTCATTTTTAAAAATAATAGGTTCAATTAAAGTAATATCCATCACTAAACCAAAAATACTACTTAAAGCAAATCCTAAAGTTAAAATATTAATTTTATTAGTTATATTAGATATCATTAACAATTTATATAATAAATAACCATAAAATAATGCCACAATAACTGATATAATAGTTTTCTTTTCTAAATTACTTTTAACTCCATCTTCACGCGCCACTTTAATTTTATTAATATCAAATAAGGATAATAAATTTATATATAATAATTTAAAAAAACTATTCATCGACTACCAACTCCATAAATATTTCTTCTAAACTCTTATCAGCAATAACTCTATCCATATCTCCATCAACAATAGTTTTACCATCTTTAATAATAGCAATTCTATTACATAGCTTTTCTGCGACATCTAAAACATGAGTTGAAAAAAAGATTATCTTACCTTGCTCTGCTTTTTCTTTAATCAATTCTTTTAAAATGAATGAAGCCTTTGGATCTAATCCAACAAAAGGTTCATCTAATACATATAATTTTGGATCATGCATAAATGCTGCTATTAGTACTAATTTTTGTTTCATTCCATGTGAATAACTACTTATTAAATCATTTAAATCATCATATAATTCAAATTTTTTAGCATATTTAAGAATATTTTTTTCTCTTTCTTTAAAAGTCATTTCAAATATATCAGCAATAAAATTTAAATATTCTATTCCCGTTAAATGTTCATATAAAATTGGATTATCAGGTACATAAGCAATCATCTTTTTATATTTTATTGGGTCTTTTAAAATACTTACCTTATCTAATAAGATATCTCCTTCTGTAATATGATTTATTCCTACAATCGATTTAATCGTCGTTGTTTTACCAGCTCCATTTCTTCCTACAAAAGCATAGATATCTCCTTCTCTAATACTCATATTCAAATTATCAATTATTCTTTTCCCTTTAAAATACTCAAGACTATAATTTTTTATTTGTAGCATTAAAAATCACCCTTATCTAAAACTTTTTGAACATTTAATAATTTTTCATAAACTTTCTGATAATTCTTTTTGTATTCTTTATAATCAAATCCTAAGACAAACGATGAAATAGTAAATCTAACTTTTTTAAACTTTCCAATATCACTAATAAAATACAATTTTACAATCACTAAATTAAATATTTTTTTTACTTCTAAATATCTAATTTTATTTATTGGTATTTCGTCTACTTCTTTTTCTTTAAATAATAATCTTTTTAACTTTATATATATAAAATTATTTTTTGTAACTCCAAAAGCTGCTCTTCTACTCGCACAATAAAAATATAATATTACTAATAATACAAACGGACTTATCAAAGTTAATACTGATATTGTATGTATAAAAAGCATTAATAAAATATCATTTATACAAAGGGTAATAAAAATAGCTAATATTGTATTACCATACCATTTCGCATAAATTCCCCCTTCTATTTTTTCAATACTATTTCTTTTTAAAATTCCTAAAAGTGATTCTAATCCAAATAACATAATACCACCTAACACAATTTTATCAAAAAGAAGCCCAATAAAAAAGAAGTTTTACTTCCCTTTTACTTTCTCTATATATTTAGATAAACTACATTCATCATCATCTTCAATAACTTCAAATACACATTTATTTTTGTGCATTATATTAGCTGAAAAAATTTTTCCTTCCGCTGTAATTAACAATAATTTTTCATTTTCAACCCCAAAACATAAATAAAAATTACCTATTGTTACTTTTTCTAATAGTGTTTGCGTATTACCTATATACCTAACTTTATAAAAATTATTAAATTTTTTTTCTCGAATAGCCCTAATAACTGCATAAATATGCTTACAAAAAGTATTATATTTACAACTACACCACATCAAAACATGACTATCATCTATACAATCAAGTACAACAAGATAAGGCACAGTTCCATCAACAATAGCCAAATACTTATTATCTATTTTCTCTAAGAAAGATACTTTACCACATGTAAAATACTTTTCTCCTCTTTCAATAATCTGCAGTTTAAACAATTTTTTAAAATCATCTTTCATTAAATCAAACTTAACAGGTTTTAAATAATTATATTGTTCTTCTAAATGATCATATTTTCCAAATATTTCATTTAAAAATATTTCCATACCTCTAGGTAAATAACTAAATATCATAGCTAATGGATCAATTAAGAAATTCCAACCTAAAGGTAAAAAACGATCAAAAATATATTCATGAGGATTCTTAAAATAAGTAAGAATCTCCACTCTATCTCCTATAATATCATCATTAAAATCATACCTATTATCATATTCTTTTTTATTCAATTTCTCTACTAATTTCATTGCTAAGAACTTCGTCATCATTTGTGAATTTATATAATCTTCAATATGACCTTCATTAAAGAAATTTAAATCTATCCAAACAACTTTATAAACTGATAATTTACTAACATAATCAAATCTTATATAAATATTATTGTTATTATAATTATTTAAATAAATTGATAAACATAATTCGTGTCCTTTTTTAGTTAAATAATCATTAATTTTATCAAAAACTGTTTTATTTTTTTTAAACATTTTCATCATCTACTTTTATTCTTATTTTTACTTATTTGTTTATCTAATCGATCTTTAGCTATATTCGTTGTTAATTTTATTTTTTCTTTCATATCTTTTAATAGCTTTTCTGAAGCTTCAAAATTAAAAGCTGTAACAAGTCTTTTGTACAAACCACCTTGTCTAATAAGTTTTTCTCTTATCTTTTTAGTTATTTCTTCTGTACTATCTTTTCTAATTGATTTTGCAACATTTTTAAAACTACTTATTACTTTAAACGAAATAACATTATCTACAATATAAATAACCAAAAAGATTCCCGATATAAATATCACTAATGAGGAATCAAGACTAACTAAAATTTTCATAATAAAGGGATGAATAACATATATAATAAGTAATCCTAATAAACCAAATGCACCAAGTACCTCTAAACATATTCTTCCATTAATATTATATTTTTTATCAGAATAATCCCACCATCTTGCTTTAAATAACTTTTCCATTATATAACTAGTAAAATATTCCAATAATGAACAAATAGTAGCTGTCATTAAAAATAAAACTAACGGATCATTATAATACTTTTTTAATAAAAGAGCTATTCCTAAACAACCAAAACCATAAATAGGACATATAGGTCCTATTAAAAAACCTCTATTTATCCATTTTTTTGTACAATAATAGCAATAAACCATTTCCATAGCCCATCCTAAAAATGAATAAATAATAAATAATAAAAAATATAGAGCCAATGTATAAATCATTTAAACACTCCTATCTTTATAAAGAATAGCATACCTTACTTTAAATAACCATTATTATATTTATCTTCTAGTTTTTCTAATATTCTATCCTGTCCTTTTAATATTTTTTCTTTAGCTTCTTTAATTGTAAACCATCTACCTTCATCCATTTCTGGATAAGAATTTACCTTACCTGATTCTACAGGATATTCTAATTCAAAAGTATTACTTTTCATCTTGGTTACATCTAAGTCTTTATTTACAATAAAAATAACAATTAATTTATTAGTTGACTTTAATTTTTGTGAACCTAAATATTCTAATTCCTTTTCTTCTAATTTAAAACCAGATTCCTCACCAAATTCTCTTATTGCTGCTTCAATTGCTCTTTCATTATTGTATTCACCCTTACAAATGCTCCATTTATCTTTACCATCCCAAAAGGGTCCTCCAGGATGTTCTAAATAAACTTTTAATTCATTGTTTTCAATTTTATAAGGTAAAACTCCCGCACTTCTTTTCATCATTTACTCCTTATTAAAACCAATAGCAACAACACCATATTTAGTTTGTTCTTCATTACTATAAAATCTTTTCATCTCATTAAGCCACATCTCTTTAGTATAACTTTCTAAATATAATCTCTTCATCTCATAATGTTTAACTAGTTCTTCAAAATTATCATAATAATCTAAAGCTGTTACAGTCGCTCTTATCTCTTCATTATCTAATGGTCTTTTTAAAAACACTAAAGTATCTCCTACTTTAAGTTTTCTTCTTTTTTCATCATTAACTCTAACTTCAACATCTTTTATACCTTTTCTAACTATTTCAAATACATCATTATCTAAATGAACAACCATTTCCATCTTATATCCAACCTTTCACAAATTTATAAAGTAAATATAACCATATCACAAGCATAATTATATTCCATAAATAAAATTTTACTTTCTTAGTTTTATGTCTAAATAAAAACATTCCTATTAAAGAACCTAAAGCTCCTCCAAATAAACTTAATATAAATAAATTCTGTTCACTTACTCTAAAACTTTTCTTCTTAGCTAAAAACTTATCTATTCCATAAACTATCAAACTAATTAAATTAATAATAACCAAATATATAAATAAATACTTCATTATTAATCCACCATAATTAATTATATCAAAAAAAGACCCATATTAGGCCTTTTTTCTCCTTCTTTTTTTCTTTTTAAGTAAACTACTTTTAAATATTGTAAAACCTAATAATCCTAAAGATATTAAAATAAATGAAACTAACAACGATATTTTTAAAATATTTCCAACATTAATTGTTCTTTTTTTAACACTAACCGTTTCAACTACTGGTTCTTGCTCAACTGGTGTTGCAATAACCCCATATTGACTCAAGTGCGATGTCTCAAAAACAATATATCCATCTTCAATCTTTGCTTCAATATACTCAGCAATCTCTCCATCATCATTAACATAAATTATTTGATAATTCTCATATTCATTTACATCATTTTCTAATTTAATCTTTATCGTATAAGAACCATTTTTCATTGAAACAATCTTCTTACCATTATAAACATTAACATCATATAAACCAACTAATAATTTATCTATTGAATCAGATACCTTTTGAGCAATTTCTTCTTCCTTTAAATCATCAACACTTAGTTTATACTTAGAATTAACTTTTTTCTCAGAAATTAATATGACATTATCACTTTCTAAAGTAGAACTATTTTTTTTAGGTTGCTTTTCCTCTTCTTTTTTAGGTTCAACATATTTAATAATACCATAGCCATTTTCTATCGAAGCACTTAAATCTGTCTTTATATGACTAGATATCCACGATTCTGTTACTGTTACTGAAGTCATTTTTGTATAGTCAATAACTTGTGTTAGCACAAAATCATCTATATTGTACTGATCATTCAATTTATTTACTTCTTTTAAAGTATCATAGGACTCTTCAAATTCTAATGTAGTTCCCTCATATATTTTATCATCACTAGATAATATTAATTTGTCATTAAATGAATATTGATATATTGGTAATCCATTAACAACTTTTTTTACATAAGAATTTTGTTTAAATTTTAAAGAACCACTACCCGTTACTTTAATTTCGTAATTATTTAGATTTAACAAACTAATATTATTCTCATCTGTTACATCTAAAGTTACACCCTCTACATCACCACTAGCAAAATAATATATTTCACTCTTATTAAGTTTTATAATATTACCTTTACCAGCATAGTAAATAGCATCAGTACTTTTACCAAACTCCTCACCCTTACAAATAAATTGTTCTTCATCTAAACTTGAATTAAGTTTATAAGAAGCCAATACCTCGCAATCGCCATAAACTAATGCTTTTACATTTACTCTCCCCATAAGCATTAGTAACATCGCCATTACTAAATATTTTTTCTTCATAAAAATTTTTCACTACCTTTACCAAAGGGAATGTCTTAATTATATCAGCTATTATGGCAAAAAAAAAGAAAAATTATTCTGTTATAACTTTTCTATATACCTAGTTTACATTTTGATAAGCCATTTCTAAGATATTTTCATCTTCTAAAACCTCTGTATTATAATGTTGAACCTGACTTTTCATTTTGGCAAGTTCTATCAGGTTGATATCACTAATTGATATAGCATCTATCCTATCTCTAAAAGCAAATAAATTTTTTTTAAATTCTTCTATTTCACTAATTTTTACTATTCCCATCACATAATTATTTACAATTTGAAATCTTTTTAATTCAAGTAAATTAAATTCACCCCTTAATTCATTCATTAAAATTTCTTCATTCATTTTAAATAAATAAAGTAATCATAATAATTAGTGAAGCTATAATAAGAAAAATACTTAAAACATAATCATAAATCTTTTCTCTAGTATTTTTATCAAAAAAAACATCTTTATGATCATTAGCATTAACATATATCTTTTGTTTATCACCTATATTAGGTATAAATCTATTCATAAAAATTGGATAATCAACATTATATACTTCACCATCTACTTCAAACTCATAAACTGGTTGAAAATATTCTTTTTTCGTATTAGGATTTTTTACTAAATCAATAACACTTCCTTCAACTATTAAACTATATTTTTTAAAATTTATTTTCCTATTTAAATAATTAAATATTAATGTAATTACCATTAACATAAAAACACTACAAGTAATCATAAAAGTTACCGAATCTACTTTGTCTAAAATATTATTCATATATAAAAGCACAGCTATTAACGCACTAGGTCCTAAACTTAAAAATATATATCCATAATTATTCTTATTTAAAGAAGCTAATAAACCATATATAGAAGCACCAATACTGGCAATTAATATTAAATACTTATAATTATTTTTAAAACACAACGAAATTATAATCGTTGCAATTGCTACTATAAAAGATAAGGTATCAAGAATCTTTTCTTTTTTCATACTATCACCACTTTTATTATATCATTTATTTTTCTTTACCGGAACCGGATCATATCCATATCCCCCAAATGGATTACATCTAAAAATTCTTTTTATTCCAAGCCATACCCCTTTTATAGAACCATATTCACAAATTGCTTCTTTCATATATTCTGAACAAGTCGGTGTAAAACGACACATTGAATGAATGTGCCCTGGAAACTTTTGATATAACTCAATTAATTTAATCAAAATTTTTTTCACCATAATCACCATTATTTCCTTTAATAAAGCTATTATATCTCTATAAAACGTAATTTCACACAAATATTTACTTTTCCTAACATAAAAAACTTAGAATAATAAATATCTTTATATTCAAAAATATAAAACATCCTAAAATTTATTAAATAATTCCTTTATTTTTAAAATAAAATATAAATTTTTTTCAAACTCTATACAATTAGATAAAACTACTAAACTAAATTCTATTAAAAAATTAAACTTTATTATAATTATTATTAATTATTAACATATTCTACATCAATAGGTTCTTTACTTCTTATAAAAAAAGTAACAAATTTATATTTTTCTACAACTGCTGTATTCGGCCACGAATAATTATATCTTAAAACATAATAACCACTACTATCTAATATTATTTTTTCACTTTTTAAATCAACAACAAAAGTAAGTCCAAAATATAAAATAATAATTAATATTATTTCTGCTAAATATTCCATTATTAAAACTACCGGTCCACCTTTAATTTTATCTACTTTTTCTTCTTTATATCCTAAATAAGTTATTACTAGAACAATAATTGCTTCTAAAATAAAAGATAAAGGATAAAAATAAGCGATATATTCCATTCCAAAAGCATTTAATAAAATTTTACCTAAAATAAATAGTATTGTATAAATAATAAGTCCAATAGTCAGTTTTTTCTTCATCTTTATCACCTAACAATTATTAATATAAATAAAAATGTCATATTTTTATTGCCACTTCAGTATATAATTTATTTTAAAAAGAACTTTAAACGCCCAAATTCTATTTCCTTAGAAAATTTATTGGCTTTACTTTTAGTTTTGTAGATATTTTACCGATATTATTTGATAATTTTATATCTTTTATCTCATCAGCAACAGATTCAACTAAATTTTCATCTAATAAAAGAACTAATTTTTGTTTTGCACGAGAAGTTGCAACATAAAAATTATTTTTTTCTATTTTATCAGAAAAAGTATTTGAATCTAAATCTAGTACTATTATTGCATTAGATTCTAAACCTTTAAATTTTCTCGATGTTGTAAATAATATCTCATTATTAGATCTTTCAAATTTATTAGTCAAATAGTAACTCCCTATTTTTTCTATATTAGAAATTACTGATTTTAATTCCGTTGATAATGTTAAAATTACAATATCATTTGTATCAAAACCATCAGCACGCAAATTAGTAATTGTTTTTTCCAAAACATCAATTACATTATTTTTAGAATTATAAAATGTTAATAATGGCATATCTCCATTTATACTATTATTATTATATTCAGTATGTAAATCTAAAATATTATTAGAAGTTATCGCAATTTGATAAGTATTTCTACAATTTTTAGTTAATAATAATTTACAATCTGCATTAACTATCCAATTTGGATACCTATCCTTATATATAATTTGATTTTTATCATAAAAAACTAAAAATTTTCCTTTTATTTGCTTTGATATATTATAAAATTGTTCTACAACCCTTTCAGGGAAATCTTGGCCTTCATCAATTATTATACTATCATATTCAAAATCTTTCAGTTCTATAGAATTAAGAACATTAACCATATCACCATCTGAACCAATTTGTCTATCAAATTTACTTAAATAGCCATGAATATTATAAAAATCAACATTTTTAATCTTATTTTTATTTAAATTATCATATAAAAATTTATTAAAACATAAAAATAATACTTTTTTCCCTTTTTCAGCAATTCTTTTAGCTTCCTCTAAAGCAATTAAAGTTTTACCTGTACCTGCTGTTCCTTGAATAGTTGCAAATTTTTGCTCCTCAATATAATCTAATAAAATATTTTGTTCATTAGTTAACCTTAAAAATGCAAAATCAAGCTCTTTTTTTCTATTAAAAGGACTACATATCAAATTAAATTCTGGAGCTAATAACTCTATTACTCTTTCTATGGATTTACTAGATAATGAAAAATTTTGTTCCATATTGTAATAATCAAAAGCAATTTTTAAAAATGCTTCTGGATCATCTAAAGCTGATGAACTTAGAATAATTGCTTTCGTATATTCCAAAGGTAAATCCAATATTGAATCCAAATTATCAATTGAAGGAAACCATACAATTTTTTCAACTCTACATTTTTCTTTATAAGGTATATTCCTTTTTAAAAGATCGATAAATCTATATTTACTACGATCAGCTTGAGCAAGAGGATTCTGCATTATATGTGTTTCCTTTGTATCTATTCTTGTTTGATACCACTCTCTATCACGTAACGAAATTTCACCAGATTTTACTTCTACTACTAATATTCCTTTTTTTATATTGAAAATTGTAAAATCTGCTTCACCCCATTTCACATCTCCGTTATTATCTTTATTTTGCCACATAGTTGAATAAAATATCACATAATCATCACTTAATTTATGAAGCGATTCATAGATTTGTTTTTCCCCATAACTATTATTGTAATATAAAGGATTATCAGGATAAAATTTTGCCATATTACTCACCTAATTCTTCTTCTATTTTTTCAAAATCTATACTAGAAATCTTATATGCATTCCAACCTATTCTATTACAAACATCTATTATTCTATCTTCAGTATCCTCATTTACAATAAGAATATTTTCTTCAACCCACACCATAACTGTCTCAAATTTATATCCATCAACTTTAATATGTGCAGTCGCATAATCTGGAATTCTTATATTTAATGATGATAATTTCTTTACAACAGCACTATATTCATTATCAATAAACATTTCAATATCTTGCCAACTTTCATATTCTGAAAGTGAATATGATTTATTTTCATCAATACATCTATTTAATTCTTCAAAATTAATTACATCTGGTAATTCTTCTTCTGTTTCTTTAGCAACATCTTCACCAGCAAAATAATCTTCTATAAAATTCCACCTATCTAAATCATTATCAAGTTTTCTAAAAAAATAATCTAATATTCTAACAGATCTAAAATGTTTTTCTCTTGCTCTATCAACATAATCATTAGAATAATAAACTTGTCTAACAACTATTTTTCTTATTTTTTCCGGATCGTTTAAACGAATAAAAATCTCTGGATTATCTCCACCTATTACTTCATATGTAATTAAATCTAATAAAGAAAGTAATCTAAATGCTTTTAAATTTTTCTCATCTTTGTCACTTGATAAAAAGCATTCGTGTTCTGTAGCATCAGAGTTTTTTAACTCTTTTAATAATCCACAATTTCTAATTAAATATTGCGCTTTCATATCTACAGAAGAATTTGAAATAGTAATTTGAACTTCCCCATTTTCAAGAGTTCTAGACTTATGAATTTCATTATTATCATCAACTATTTCCAAAAAAGAATTTGCAATTAACTTTTGTTTTAAACTTTTTCCAAAACGTTCTTCAAGTTTTTCAGAAAATTCCTCAATAGTAAAATAATTTCTTCCAAATTCACTAAGTTTTTTTGTAATAAAAGATATATCCTCAAATAATTTATTTCTTATTTCTTTAAATGGTATATTATTTTTAGTATTAAGAGTTACTTTTACTCTATTTCTTATAAATTCTCTTATTTCTTTACAATTTTTTCCATTTTTTGAAAAGAAATCATATTTAAAACTTGCAAAAGACATATCTGGATAATATTGTTCCCAAAGTCCCTTTAAATCTATTTTATAAACATCTCCAAAATCAGTAGTAAAAGATCCATCAGGATTTGGATATTTGTATTTTCCTTTAGAATTGAAAGAGAAAAAATTTCCATATTTACTATTTAATACTTTATCTTCATTTGTTCTATCAATTACAACAAACGCATTTGTAAAAATACTTCTTGGTCTTGAAATTAAAACTTTAAATCCAAATTTTTCATATAAATCTTTTTCTAACATTAATAATACTATTTTCAACCTATTTGTCGCTATGTCCTCATCTTTTCCAAATATTCCAAAAAACATTCTAGGAGTTATTAAGAAATTCCTATTTCCTTTATTTTTATAAACATCATAAATTATTTGTAAAACTTTATTTATTTGATAATGTCTAATTTGTGACATACCAAATAATCTGTTCATATATTGTTTATCATTATCAAAGTAATCAGTTATTGCATATCCAGTCATTTCTCTTTTTCTAGCTACTCTACCTATTTCTTGAACATAATCACTTAAATTACCTGATACTGCGTAATGATATACATTTTCTACATTATTTATATCTATTCCCATCCCAAAAGCTTTTGTAGCTAACATTATATTCTTTTTATTGGCAATAAAATTTTCAATAGATTCATTTTTTATTTCTTTTGATGTTTGTCCAGTATACATTCCTAAATTATTTTTAAATGAACCAAGTTCTCTAAAAATTCCTAATCCATCATATAAATTTTGCGCTAATCTATGATAAGGAAAATAAATAATTGTTTTATTATTTCCATCCACCCATTCCTTAATTCTTTCTTTAAGAATTTCAGTTTTTCTAGTCTCGTACTCAGACTGTCCCATTTTATCCATGTAATTATTAATTTTAAATTTAATATTATCTCTTCTTAAATTACCGATATACTTAATAGGAGCTTTTAGATATAAACTTAAAGATGTTTCCTTAAATGTATCATCATCTCCACCACAAATTGCAGTTGCAGTAAATGTACATATAGGAAATTTATAAACTCTTTTATTACCATCTTTAACACCTTTACTATTTGTTAAACTTCTCAATCTGTTAATATAACTACCTAAATACCAATAATCTGGTCTAAAACCAACACCCCAGGTTGTGACAATATGAGCTTCATCTACTATTAATAATCCAATCTCTCGATCACCTATTATTGTATCAATTGTATAAGATAATAACGTTTCAGGACTTAAATATAATAAATGAACATCACCACTTTTAACTCTCTCTATTATTTTTTCTTTTTCAATTGAAGTAGCTATATCTGAATTTAAAAACTCAGCATGTTTATATCCTAAAGAATCTAATCTATCTTTTTGATCTTCCATTAAACCTTTTATCGGTTCTATAATAATTGTTAATTTATTATATTTTTCAGCTAAATATATTGCTGGAATTTGAAACATAACAGATTTACCACTACCGGTTGGTGCTGTTACAAAAATATCCCTATATAATTCATCATTATTTGCTTTAATAGCTTCATTTACAATATCATACATAATTGATTGCTGAGAAATCTTTATAGTATCTCTAGATGCATCAATATTTTCATAAAAATCTATTTCTCTAAAATCTGTAAAATTAGGTATTTTTATAACATCTTTTGCTATTTGTTTAAATCTTTCTATAATTTTATCTTTCTCACGAATTTTTTCTGAATAATCAAATAAAACAACATCTTTATTATAAAAAGCAAAATACGTACAATATGTTTTTCTAATTAATTGAGACGTTAAAGTATCACAAGACATTTCTAAACCAATTTTTTTAAAACCATATTTATTTATTTCATTAATATTTTTAACAAAATCTTCCAACTCATTAGTAATATTAATAATAAAATCAGCATTGTCTTGCATAGAACCAATTGATAAAGAATCATGATAATATTCTTTTACACTATTTATAGCATCATTACCAATTTCATCATTATAATATGTTACAAAATTTTCTCCATCTATTTCAATTAAATTACTATATATTTTAGTGATTTTTGTTGCTATTTCACTTAATTCCTCAGTAGACTTATTTTCACTATTTTCTTCTATTTCATCAATTATATCATTAGAGATAACATAAGAAATAGGATATATTTCTGGATATAAATTATTTCTTATAATATTTACTTCTAACTCTGAATTCAAACTTCTCTGTTCAATAAATCCCTTTATAAATGCATATTCTTCATAAGTTGCCCAATAAGAACCTTCTTTTTGAATTATAGCTATTTGCAAATCATCAGAATATTTTTTATCAAATTTTCTTACATCAAGTCTATCTAATATATCTTTTTCAATCAAAGGAAGTCCTTCTAACTTTGAATAAAACTCAATATCAAATCCTTTATATACATCTAACTTCATAAATTTACCACCTATTCCACATCTACAATCATTATTTAACTATTTAAAAATTTCTTTAAAAATTAATATAAATACATTATAACATATTTACATATTTTTTAACTTCTACTTAAACTATTTATAA
>CANQFI010000020.1 GCA_947598455.1 uncultured Bacilli bacterium
AAAAAGTGCATTTTCTTTTAAAATTGCACTTTTTCCTACCTATTGCACTTAATTGTGCACTTTAGATTGATTCAACGCAATTTTTTCCTTTATTTATAAGGGATTGAAGAAATTTAAAAAATTATTATCTCAAAATTTTTGTAATAAAAAAAGCAGCAATCCTACCTTATATTAGTTTGCAGGTATGCTGCTAAATTATTTTAAATTTTTAATCTAATGTCCATTGGAAAGTATAAGCATCATCAAATAATACATTATCATAATATCTAACTTTAAGACCTGTGTCGTTTTGTTTTTGTTCCCATATTATTACGCCTTCAATCTTTCCACCAGCATCAAGTTCACCACTATTTAATTGTACATCATCCTCAGCAGTAATACTATATACAGATGCTTCAACACCATCGCCATTAACCATTTGGAAGTCTAAAGCATTATAGGAAATCTTTTTATCACTATTGTTTTCAATCTTAATAGTTACTTTAACATATTCATATCCATCTTTTGCTTGAAAATATTCATTAGATCCTTTAGTTTTTTCAACTTTAGTAATCGAATATTTTACATTTTTATAAGTTACAACATCATTTTGTTTATATTCTTTTTGGAAGTCTTCTTTATTACCTCCTCCACCTATAATAGCTCCAATAATGATAACAGCTAAAATACCTAATACTATCCATCTAACAAGATGTGATTGTTTCTTTTTACAATTAGGACATACTTTTGCTTTATTATCAATTTCAGTTTGGCAATATTTGCATTTTTTCACAAAAAACTCCTCCTTTCATATCTATTATATCATAATTCTCACCGAATGAGTGAGAATATTTTCACCGAATAAGTGAGAAAATATATTTAGAGAAAGGTGGTGTCATAATGATTAATAAAAATGATGAAAACTATGTTTATTATCTTGTGGCACAAAACCTTAAAAAACAACGAAAATTAAAAGGATTAACACAAAGTAAGTTTGCAGAATTATGTAATTATAGTGACGGTTTTATAATGAATATTGAAAGCGAGAAATATCATCAAACTTTTAGTTTAGGCACATTGTGGAAATTTGCTGAAGTATTAAACATAGATATAAGAGAACTATTTAAACCTTTAGATAAAAAATAGGATAGTTAGAAATTTTTACTAATTATCCTATTTTTCTTGCAAGTCAAGTTCAATAGTTGTACCAAGTAGTTTGCCTTCATCACCATTATCATTTAAATCAAGAATTATATTATCTTCTATTATAGATTTATAAGAATCACCCAATTTTGATTTTAACTCATTTAATTCATTCTGATTAATTGTAAAAATATATTGAAAATCATCTGTACCATGAATTGCTTTAAAATAATTTGCTAATTGATTGCTAGCTATTCCTTCTAAAACTTTATTATCCATAATCATAAAATCAATGTTTACATTATTTAAAAATAATAACATTGTAGAAAAACATAATATCTTTGAATTTCCTATGCCAGTAGAAGAATCATTTTTTATTTTAGTTTGCAACTCAAATTGAATCGAATTATTTAGAGTGTTATTTTGTATACTAATTGATCCAGATGTTTCATCACCATAAAGATCAACAACAAGATTTGCAAAAGTTTTATTTAATTCATCTATTTTTACTTTGTTATCTATTAAATACTGATTTGCTAAAATATTATTATTGTTCATGTCTTGTGTGCATTTTAATATCCTATTTTCTATTAAATTTATATTTTCCTTATAAGCGGAATATTTTGATATTTGATTATTTATTGAGTCAATTTCATTATTTATTGAATCATATTCTGTAAGTTCGCCATTAGATCCCAAAATAGAATACAATTCATCTATTCTTTTCTCTAAATTTTCTTTTTCATGAAGTTTATCTTTCAACTCAGAATTTAATTGAATTTTTGAATTAGATAAACGATTAATTCTATTTTTCATCAAATTGTTATGAAATGTTTCAATATCTTCTAACTCTCTTATTACATTAGAAGGAAAAATTTCATATATTTCACCATAAAAATTTTTTAGTTCATTAACGGTAATATCATGTTTTTCCTCTAAAGATGAATTAACTTTATTCAAATTAGTTCTTATAATATCAATACGATTTGTTAACTTGTTTAGACTATCTCTTTTACTAAACAATTCCTCTTTTAAGTCAGCATAAGTATTAGATATTTTATATAAATCTCTAAGTTTTATTTTTTCTTCTAATTTTTTTGTTAAAATATTTAATTCTATTTCAATATTTGTATTATTACTATTTAATAATTCTTTAATTTCTTTATCTTCTAAACTTTTCTTTGCATTTTTTGCTGAATCTAATTTTTTATGATTTTTTTGCTTTTCTTTTAATAATTTTGTATCAAGGTTTAACAAATAAAATATGTTTACTAAACTAGCATAATCTGGTTTAGTACTATTTGTATATTTATTTGCTACAATTGGATCTATAAATGCACTTTTTTTATATCTAATAAAATATTGTAAAATGCTTCTAAAAGAAATGTTATCTTGTCTCTCAATATTTAATAATTCCTCTAATTTTTTTCTAAATTTATCAATAGTATACTCTTTTTCATCAATATAGATATTTTTGGTATTTACCGTATTTCTTGAAAAAGTAAATACCTGTTTATTTATTTTTACGTCTAAATAAAAATTACAAGATAATTTTTTTAAATCATCTAATGCATTAGCACCAAGGCAAAAATCAATTAATACAATTGATAAAGTTTTACCAACACCATTATATGTACTTTTATCATTATTCGTTTTTTCACTACCAGCTATAAACGAAAATCCTTTTTCCTTAAATTTAATTTCTTTAAATTTAGGATAATCAGAATATAATCTAATCAACTTCACAATATATCACCCCATTTTCATTTATGCTAATCTTACTTAAAGAATATAGAAAACACAATCCCAAAATATACTGATTAAAATCAATAACATAATTAAATTTATTTTTGTTATAATATTCTAACTTAATTTTTTCAAATGTCTCATCTATTGAATAATTACCTTTTTTTAAAATAGAATAAATCAATGATGCAATTCCTATTATTGATTGAGCTAAAGCCACATTTTTTGTGGGCATAATCATATATCTCATAGTAGTACTCCATTTTTTTCAAAAATAGTACAATTTTCGAAATATTTTGACATAATTATCATAATAGTTTCTCTAACAACCATTAAATCAATATTTTTTAATTCAGTTGAACTTGTTTCCATAAGTTTATTCATTAAATAATCAAATACTTGGTTTTCATTTTCCATTTTTTCTTTTGCCTCTATATATAATCCTTTTATTAATGTTGATAATTGTTCTTGAATAAGTCCTGTACTATCTAATTCATTAAGTGCATTATCAAGATTATTTATGCTAAATGATGCACAAAGTAAATCAGCACCTCTATCTTTAGATAAATTATTAAATTTTATTTTACTTTCAAATTCCATAAATCCATCAATTTTATTTTTTGTATATTTTGAATCACTTATTTTTTCTATTATTTTATTTAAAACCTGTATATTAAGTGAAATACTATCCAAATTTACATAACATTGCAAAATGTATTTTTTTTGTTCAATTGATAATTGATTAAATAGAAGTTTAATATCATAACTACTCCATAAAATTATTTTTATAGAATGTTTTTTAGATAATTCTTCCATTTTTTGAACAATCTCTACAGGAAAATTATTATTATGTCGAGTATTAACAACAAAAACGAACTCGTTTAATTGGCTTTTCCATTCGCCTTTTTTTATATTTTCTAATAAACCATTTAAATCACTTTCTAATTTTTGAATAGTATATTTTATATTTAAATCCCAAGTATCTGGACCATATACGGCAAAATACTTACCTTTTGATGGTATATACCCATCATTCTTTTTATCTCCATATTGTCCCTGTGGTTTTGGCATAATAAAATCATCTTTATATAAATTTTTCATTATTTCAAAAAATAAATTTTGAAATTCATATCCAACACATGTAAATATTTTATGCTCTAGCATTTGATCATATAAAAGATTATCCATAATACACCTCCACTCTTATTTTATTATAACATTTAAAATGTATTTTTGATATATGAAAAAGGATACTTTCCTATCAAAGTACCTTAATTTCCTGTATTTACTTACCAAAATAGCCATTTCTTATATTTTTGGGTTTAACCGATACCTCCATGACCACTATCTATTACGACCTTCTTCATAGTCTTCACCTCATTATAATCTATGACAAAAAAACTATTTAGACACTAAAAAAGAAATTCACACAAATGAATTTCTATAATTTGACTGATAACTGCTATCAAATAACATATTTACAATTTATATAATTTTTTAATTATTATTTAAATATTTAATATTATTCTCCGACAATATCTTCATTTGAGAAATAGCAATTTTATTTAATCTCTCAAGCCTTTCAGCTTGAGTTAATCCATAATTAATAAATACTGAATTTAAATTTTCTAAATTTGCTAAACATATAAGTTCATCAATAGAAGCGTAATCTCTCATATTACCATTTAAATTAGGATTCATTTCTCTCCATTCTTTTGCCGTCATTCCAAACAATGCCATATTTAATACATCTGCTTCTTCAGCATAAACAAAATTTATTTGATCTTCATTTAATTTTTGTGGAATTAAATTATTTTTTATTGCATCAGTATGAATTCTATAATTAATTTTTGATAATTCCCTTTTAGCATTCCATCCTAATTGCTTTTGCTCTTCTTGTTTTAATCTTTCAAACTCCTTGATTAACAATAATTTAAATTTTGGACTAATCCATATGCCAAATTCAAAAGCAATATCTTTATGCGCATATGTTCCACCATATCTTCCAGCTTTGGATATTATACCAATAGCATTAGTCTTATTACCCATTCTTTAACACTAATCTTATAACTATTTAAACCTGCTTGACTTTTAATTATGGCAAATTCGCCATAATTAAAATTAGGATTATGAAGTTCCTCCCATATTCCTAAAAACTCAATAGTATTTCTGTTCCTAAGCCAATCAGATACAAAAAAATCGCCATCTTTTGATTTAAGCATATCAGTAATAGAAATATAATCTTCATCATTTATTTTTGTATAATTAATAATTTGATTAGCTACTTTTAGCTCCAACATTTTTCCCTCCTGTATAAGAACATTATAAAGCGAGAACATTTGTTTGACAATGCTTTTTTGTTTATTTGATATTTTATTAAAAATGCTTTCTCTTCTCTTTTATTATGTAATATAATTTGTTTAATTGTCTGAACACGGAAATGTTATACTAATCTTAAAAATACAAGTTTCTTTATTTAAAGGTATAATATCTAAATTATATTTATAATTGTGTGTATCCAATATTTGTTTTACCAAACTCAATCCAATTCCCGAACCTTTAGATATACAATTCTTACCTCTATATCCACGTTCAAATATTTTAGTATATTCATCATCACATATTAAAGGGCTTGTATTAGATATTGTAACTTTTGTTTCATCAATTGTTTCATCAAATTGAATATCTATTTCACTTTTGGATAATGAATGTTTAATGGCATTTTCAAGTAATATAAACATAGCTAAATAAATATTATCTGATAGTATTAAAGTGTTTTCCTGTTCAAAGTCAAGTTTAATATTAATTTTTTTCTTTTTTGCTTGATATCTCATCATAACCTTTAATTTTCTGAATAAAGGGTAAAGTTTTGCTTTTATTCGCCTATTATTAGACTCACTTATTCCATAAAAGACATTAAGTCTATAATTAATTAAATCATATAGGGCAACTAACGCTTTAAGGTCATCGTCAGATTCAATTAATTCCCCATGATTTAATAAAATAGATTCAGTCATACTATTAAAATAACCACCAATATTTCTTAAATCGTGCATACAATCCCTTAATTCGATATTTTCAACAGTTAAATTTTCATAATCTTGAACAATGTTCTTAAGCTGATCTAATGAATATTGATTAAAGTTTTTTAACTTTTGTTTCTTAAATTCAATATTGTTCTTTACTTGTGAGATATCGTCTTTATTGATTATAGAAGTATAAATGTTATCTCTAACATAATATGAATAAAATCCATAAGGACATCTATAAATGCCTGATTCATTTTTTTAAATAAATTCTTAACAATATTTTTTTAGACAAATGATATTAAATTTTTGATAATGCACTATCCATCATTAAATAATATTCTTAAGAGCACAACATATTCACAACCAAATTTTTAAATACTAAAAAAATACAATTTTTTTTCACATGTTATTACCGCTTTGTTAAAAAAACTAACTATTATAGACAAAATAAACGACAAAAAAAATCAGAAACCCAATATTTATAATTAATGAATTTCTGATTATGTAATTTTATATAAATTATATTTAATTAAACAATATTAATATCAGTATTGCAATAATAAACAAAATAATTCCCAATATTTTATACATTTTATTAGATTTATTCACAGACTTTTTAAATTCATCAGGACTATTAAAATTATTTTTTGTTAGACTACCTTTTCCATATATTGTTGTAGGACCTTTATACGTATAATATGAGTCTCCATTTATTTCTATATTTTGATCTATATAGCCAACTAATTCATCAGCAGACCAACCTTCATAATACATTTTAATATTATGCATTCCATCAGTAAGTTCTAATTCATACACTTCATTTTTATTTATTTCAGCAGTTATATTATCATCTATTTTTACTTTTAATACATTACCAAGTTCAGAATCACTATGTTTTTTATAATATAAATATATTTTTCCCATAATTACCATCCTTTAGGAGCATTATTACCATTTTTATCTTTATAAATTATATTATTTTTATCTAATATCTCTTTTATTTCAGAATAGTTCATCATTTGTACATCAACCTTAATTGTTTGGTTATCTTTAAAAATTAATTTCATACCATCTGATGGAATTTCAATAGCTTCTTTTATATCTTGAACATTAAAACTCTTTTGTTTACCAATAATATTATACACATATAAAATATTACTATCATATATAATTTTTTTATTTCTTAATAACAAATATATAAAAGAACTAAATAATGAAAATAACGCAAAAATGATAACAGCAATTATTTCACCTTTTTGGCTATTTAATGCTACAATGAAAAATATCAATGATACAATAATAAATACTATAGTACAAATTAACATAGTTGTTTTTAATGCCTTATTAAATTCAAATACTATTCTCCCATTATTTTCAGTTTTAGTAACTGAATCATTAGCCCTAAAAATTAAAGGCATAATAATACTAATTAAAAGAACTGTTATTAATGCTGATGTCATTATCTAAAACACCTCTTATCAACTTATCTTCTATTACAATCATACTATAAAACCAAATATAAATCTATATTAAACACACCTTTTTAACTTATTACGTAATTTTTTATTTTAATACTTATCTACACTATCCCTATATATAACCTTACCTAGTAATTATAAATCACATTTTTCAATATTTGTTTCAACAAATACTATATTATTATTAACAAAAGCATATTCATTTTTTATTTTACTACCATTAATTTTATATTAATTTAGTCTTAAAATTAACTAATTATATTAACTAATTATTGGAACAATTGAATAAACTAATTCATCATAGTCAACTTTATAATCTATTTTAGTAATTAAATCATATATGCCACCAGATGAAAATCATATTCGTTTAATAAAGTTCCGCCTACTATTTCGCCTTTTTTTAAGAATTGAACATATATATAAATTAGTCTTAAATCTCTTTATAGATAATTTTGAATCTGACATGAAACCTTGGTTTATTCTTCATATATATCAACTTTATATCTTAAATTAGAAACCTTTATAGCTCTTGCAAAATCCAATTTTTCTTCAATATATTCATAGTTTCCGCCATTTATTCTTACTTAATAATTATCAAATGATTCACTAACATAAAAGTTATTACCAAAATGAAAAATTTTATCACAATTAATTAATCTTATACACAATGATTGAGTATCTATTATCATTCCATCTTTAAAACAAAAATAAAATAAATAATTAAAATTATTATATTTTACATAAGGAACCCCACGGTTTCTTTTTCTTGTTTCATTGGAGTCTCCTCCTCCACAAGCCTAAATTCCGATGGTCGCCACCATACATTTTTTTCTTTCTTTAATCTAAAAAAATAATTTTTTAGTTAACAACATAAATTACAATTTTTCTCCATAAAGTAATTATATAATAATGAACTATTGTTCGTCAATATTTTTTTACATTTTTGAGAACTTTCCTATAAGATAAAAAGATATTGATAGTTCTAAATCTTCAATAGCAAAATTTTTATTTGGATGTTTTATATCTACTCCTAAATAGACATAAAAACGATCTGAAGCATTAATATATTATTGTCTACTTATAAAAGCATTCATAGATAATAATTCTGCTTTTTTATAATCATTATAATTATCTACATTTTGGGTTTTACTATTTTTTCCAATAGTTAGTTCTGAATTATTATATTCATCGATTATTTTTTCATAATTTACTTTTTAATTTCATTTATTATACCACTCATAAAGTCAGTTCTTTTTTGTTTATCATTTGTAATAAAAAACTTAACATACTTTTTTGTTAAGGCTCATAATTTTAGATTATTTTTTGATAATTCTAACTTAATATCTATATTACTTTTATATACCTTTATGCAAAATTATCATTATTTTCTTCTAAATATCTATTAAATCAATACATCAGCATCAAATTCTTCTATTTTGGGATTTAATAGATACTTCCATATCCACTATCAATTACAACTTTCTTCATAGCTTTCACCTCATTATAATCTATGACAAAAAAACTATTTAGACACTAAAAAAGAAATTCATACATATGAATTAATATAGTATAACTGATAACTGATATCAAATAGCATGTTTATCATTTATATTTTTTTTGTTATTATTTAAATATTTAATATTATTTTCTGACAATATTCTCATTTGAAAAATAGCATTTGTTTCATATAAACCATTTATACTTCTAAATAATCTTTTATTTTTTACTTCTTTTGATAACTTAGTAGTTTTATTAGCATATTTTACTAAATAATTTTTAGCAATTTCATTAGTTAATATCATATTTTTTAAAAAAAATCTATAATTAGCATAAGTTATCTTATCTGCCTTTTAATCAACTTCGCCTGCACAACAATCCTACCTCCTCGGTTATTTTTACAAGTTGATAGTGTAAGAATTTTATCATTTATATCAACATCTGTATCAATCTCTGCTTCATTTCTTTCTTTCATTGTATATAACCATTCTTGTTTTTCATCATCACTACTAAAATCAGTTTTCATATAATAATTTTCTTTTTGAATAGTATATATAGAAAATATTTGAAATATCATACTCTCTTTAGGAGTTGCTAAATAAATAACATAATTATCCTTATCCTTTTGCCATATAGAAGAAAATAAATTTTTTAAAGAACCAAACATCGTTCTATCTAATCTTGCATGCCCATAAATTACAGTATTATCATTTAAATTATCTATATTATTTCTAAAATCCATAAACACCCAACCAGCTTGGTTATTTTTTTTATCTAAAGAATGATTTAAATAGTATATATTATCATTTGTTTGAACAACAGGATAATTAACATTTGTATTTTTTATATTAATAAATGCTACAACATCACTATTCACTTTTATTAATGAAGAAAAATCTACTTCCATAAAAGGAAAATTAACATAGTAATAATAATTACTACTTATATCTTTAGGAGGATTAAAAAATTCACCACTTTCAAAATTATTTGTAATATTTATATTTTCATAAATTTCTTCATTTAATTGTTTTATTTTGGAATTATCTTTTAACCAATTAAATATAGTATATAGTGAGAAGATGATAATACTAAAACACAATACAGCTATAATAAGATCAAATACTTTTTTTATTTTCTTCTTCCCGTTAGTAGCTTTTTGTGTTTTAAAAAACTCTTCCATAGTCATATATTTCTTCATAGATATTCACCTCAATATAAAAGAATGACTAAATAATAATTATGAAAAAAGGAGTAGATTTATGAAAAGAATTATAATGATTCCAATATTCATTATAATGTCACTAGTGTTAATTCCTCATGTCTTTGCCGCTAGTGAATATGGAACAGTCAAAGACATTACAGAACAAGCTGGAGATTCACTAACTACTGGTAAAGGTAACCTTGTAACAAAAGGAGATACTACAACAATAACTTATGATGCAGCAACATTTAAAATATTAGAAGAAGACAAAGATGCAGCTGATGGTGAAAGACCAGGTCCAGCCGCATGGATCGGCTTTGAAGTAACAGAACCAAGCAATGATAACAATTCAAGTTTCAAAGTAACAAATCCTGATAATACTACAACAGAAATCAAAAAATCATCATTTAAAGATTATGTAGGTATAACCCCTACCAATTTAAAAAATGCCTTATTAAAAGGAACAGTCTTAACTTATAAATATTCTTTCGACTGGAATGAAGATGGCAAAAATGACCAATTTGTTATCATTCAAGTCGATCCTAAAAAAGTTACTTTAACTGATGAAAATGGTAAAGATCAAGAATGGTCACCAGAAATAGCGAATAAAGTATTAGCTGAAGAAAATCCCAATACTGGCGATTTAAATATCTTTTTCCTTCTAGGACTTATTGTTATAGCAGGAGCTGGATTAGTATACTATTTTAAAAAGGCATAAAAGCCTTTTTTTATTGCAATATTGTTTTAATTCAATTAAAAAAAGAATACTAATTTTATTTTAACTATGTACTCTTCTTAATTCTAATAATTCTTTAGCTTTTTCATCTAAATTAACACATTCATATAAAACAAAATCTTCATTACTTTCGTTTATCCATATTAACCATTTCTTAGGATATACTCTTAACTTCGTTTCATGTTCTAGTAAAACTTTATAAATAGCTAACTGTAAACAATAATGATAATAATTACTATCAGGTATAGCATTTAAAGGATAAAGCATTCTTTGATTTCCAAAAGATCTTTTTCTTATTTTTTTATTTGTTTTATAATCAACAATAATTAAAGCATCTAATTTTTTAGAATAAGCCAAAAAATCTATTGTTCCTGCAATATCATAATCTTTACTACCAACTATTTGTTCTAATCCTATAGGTATTAAATTATCTTTAAATTTATTATAAAAACTATTACCTATTTGTTTTAACTTATCCCATACAGGAGCAATAACGTCATAACCAAATTCTGACACTACTAAATTTTTATCATAATCATATAAATTCCCATCACGCCATAAATACTCATTATAAGCATGCATATGAGTTCCTTTACAACAAGCAAAATCTCTTTCAAAATGCCAACTATCTAATAATTTTTGTTTAGGAATTCCATCTTTTAATGATTTAGTAGTTGCCATTTCATCCTCATTAAAAGTATTAGTATACTTTTCAATTAAAGTAGTTACAGAAATACCTACTTCTGTTGTTGTACCATCATCTTCTAAATAAGTATAACTATGATTATCATCATAAAACTTATATTTATCAAACTTTTTTAATTCATTATTTATTTCTTGTAAATTTATCATATTATTCCTCTATATGTATCATAACATAAATATTACTATTAATTTAATATTTTAATCTTTATTTCCTAAAAATCTTTAATTTCTATTATACAATAAAATCAAAATTTATACTTATTTCACTTATTTAAAATATCTTATTTATTTTAATTTTTCTTTTAAATCAACTAACGCCAAATATCTTGCACTCACTTTATTTTTTTCTTCTGAACTTAATTCAGCTAATGTTTTACCATTATCTAATTCAAATATAGGATCAAAACCAAAACCATTTTCTCCTCGTATTTCCAATGAAATAGTTCCTTTTATTTCACCAACACCTATTAAAGTTCTAACTCCATCAAAATAAACCATATTACAAACCACCTTAGCATATCTATTACTTGAATTTTTTACTTTATCAATTATTGCTTTATTTCGTTCTTCATCAGTCGCCTTTTCACCTAAGAATCGATGTGTCAAAACCCCTGGCCAACCTTCCAACACATCAATACATAATCCAGAATCATCAGCTATAACTGGTTCATTTGTCAATTCATATATTTCTTTAGCTTTTTTATATGCATTGCCATAAAAAGTATTTTGATCCTCTACTACATCAATATCAATTCCTTTATCTTTTAAACTATATATATCGTAATCTTTTAATATTTCTTTTATTTCTCTTATCTTACCTTTATTATTAGTTGCAATAATCATAATTTCATCTCCTATAACTAGAAACTTTTAAATAATATTCTAACCTTATACATTTATAGTAACTTTATCAATAATAGTAATATATATCATAACTAATAAACTATCAACACAATTATAATATGCTTTTCATACAAGTTTATAAACTCAAAAGAACAACTACTTAGTTGCTCTTAATTTTAAAAGATTTACAATTATTTCATAAACATACTTAGAAAGTAAATTATACTTTACTTTCTTATCCAATATATCAAATAATTTTTCATTATCTAAACCCATTTCCTCTTCTGTTAAATAATGTTTAACAAAATAATCAACATATTTTAATTCAATAGTCTTTTTTCGATCATCATAATCTCTTATTCTTAATTCAATTTGTTTTAATTCATTCTGTACATCTATTAATTCCTGTTGAATTTTTTTATAATCACCATCTTCATTATTCATCTTACTTAATTTATCATTAAGTATTATAGCTTTTTTATTAAGTAAATTCTTATTAATATTTTCTCCTAGTAATACAGAATCAAAACTAGTAATATCATTAAACATTTCATCAGTTTCTTTAATTCTTTCAATTGCATACATAATTAAGTCATCACTATCATCACCATGATATGAATAAGTTTTATTAATATTACCTTCACCAACAAATTTATGTCTAATACTTAATTCTTCTTTACTAACTAAGAATAATCTTAATTCATCAAAATATTTATAATAATTAACCATAGAATCCCAAGCTACATCAGTATAATAGTATTTATTTTCTAAAGTAACTCTAAGTAAAGCATAATCAGATGTTCCAAGTAAAGAGTATACCTTTTTACCATTATAGTACCCAATTGCATCTAAAGCACCCATTGAGTAAACTACAGACGACCTAACCCCTGCATAAGCAAGAAGTAGTTGAAAAGCTTTAGCATAAGAAAGTCTTCCACCTTTACCAAAATTAAATACCTTATATATATTATTAGCTCTTTCATAAAGCTCTTTATCTCCTTTAGGATCATCTTCATTCAAAAACTCTATATTATTAAGCATCCACCTATAAAGAATACCAAACTTTTCAATATCTCCATCAGTTTTATGAATATATTTAGACACAATATAAACAATATGCGACATTAAAGTATCTAGTTCTTCTTTAGTATATTCATGAATTAAATATTTTCTAAGTCCAATAGAATCAATCCATTTAACATTAGAAGTATCTATTTCTTTACCATCATTTTCTTCATAATATTTAATAACATCAACATTATATATAATATCTAACATACATTCGCAATATGGATTATTAACCAAAAAATCAACAATCTGTTTATTATCTTTAAAATCTTTATTATCATATAAAGTTAATCTTTTTAAATTTGGTAAATTACTAACTGTCTCTAAATTTTCATTATGAATAATACATAATTCTTCTAAATTTTTAAATATTTTAAAATCTAAATCTATTAATGCCGTTTGCTCTTTTAATTTTAAACAATTTAATTTTGGAACAAACTTACTTACCAATTCTAAATCTTCATATGTAATAGATGGAAATGTTTCAAAATCAATTCTGGTTAAATTAGGAAACATATTTAATGAATTAATATCATCTTTAACTACTTTCAAATAAGTTACTTGATTTAACTGATCCTGACTAAAAATATTATCTATATTCTTAATATTTAATCGTTCTTTAATAGCTTTAGTTAAAGTATCAGATAATTCTATCATAGCTCCACCTACTTTATTCTTAAAATAATTATATCACAAATAAAAAAAAAGTCTTGTAATAGACTCTATTAATTGTAAATAGAAGGTAATCTACTCACTTTCCATTGTATCAATAACTTCAATTAAAAAGTTTCTCACATTAATCATTTTATTATGACCCTCTTTTGCAGTATTTATAAAACTACTAGTTGAATTTAAAAATGCTGAAGCAGAAACTCCCTCAAAAGAACTTTCTAATTCATTTGCTTTTGAAATAAAAGTATCTAAACTATTAATAGCTGCTTCGTTAATGGTTGCCATTTTTGAACTCCATCCCTCTAAAGCAGTCGTCTCTACATAAACTGATGTATCCATATACCAAAGACCTACCCTCTAGCAAATGCTTCTTCTAAAGCATCTGCACTTTCAGATTTTTTTGTTAAATAATTAACATAATTTTCCATACTAGTTACAACTTCTTGATACATTGAAATATAAGAATTAGCTGTAGCTACAAAAGATGTTTTAACACTAGCATCTTTCCATGAAGGAGAAGTCGCAATCTCATTAATCAATAAAGTTAACTCTGTTACTTTATCTTTATAATCATCAATAACTTCTTTTAAACTAGATATAATCGATGAAACACCCTCTGGTATATGCTTATAAGAATCACTCATATCTTCATCTCCTAGAAAAAAATCTTTTTATAACATTGTTATAAAAAGTTATTTTTATTACTCAGATAACATTGTATTTGCAGCTGCAATTACATTATCAGCAAATAAATTAATTTGATCATGAAACTTATAGAACGTTGATCTAAATGTATCAAGTTCTTGTCTTAATTCACTAGGTCTATTTTGTCCTTGATAAGTTCCAGTTTCTTCATCATTAATTTCTTGCATTTTAGTATCAACATCAGCAAGTAATGTCTCAATACTATCTGCTAACTTTTTCATTTGTTCAGCTTTATTCGTAGCCTCATTAATCTCAATTTTTGAAACTCCATCTGCCATATTTCATTAACCTCCTTAAATAAAAGAATCACTACTTTGAATATGAGCTTTTAACTCAGCTTCATCATTATCAATTGCCGTAGATGTTTTAGATATTAAATCCGCACATTCTTCTAAAACTCCAGACAATCTATTAAAATCTTCTCTTTTACCTAATACAAAATTTTCAAAATCTTGTGATAAACCTCCAGTAAAATCTGAAGATACTAAATTGTCAACTAAACTATATAAAGAACTAATATATTCATTATATTCATTTGCTGCATTTGTTATATTACCAGACCAAGTTCTCATCGATTCTGTATTATGACTAACTACACTCATCTAAATGCCTCCTCTATCATTTTCATTATAACATCTTTAACAAAATAATTATTATTTTTTTTTTAAAATGTAAAGCATTTTTACTATATTACTGCTGTTTTAGGATATTTTTGAGCTAAATCAAAATAATTACCTTTATTTATAATCGTATCTACATTTTGATTCCATTCAGGATGAAAACCATTAACTGTTTTATTTGTTCCATACCAAGATGATTTATCTACAACAAATTCAACCACACATTGACCATTATTATGGCCCCACATATTACATCCAGCATCATTTTGATTTTTTATATCACCAATAACACATTTAATAATTGTCCCATCATCTTGAACAACATCTATAAAGTCTCCTACATTTCCAAAAGTAGTCGTTGTAGCAACAACATATCGATCACCAATTTTAGCAAACCCCTCACTATCAAAATTCATACCTGCTGACTCAATAAGTTTATATTGATCTGATGATCTACTAGTAATACATTGCCACCCCATATATGCATGAACACTACCTAAACCATCAGGTAATTTAACTCCTGTACCTTTCAATTCTTCCAAATATGCTTCAAGTTTTTCATAATCTATATTTGCCATTTTAACATTTCTATTAGCAGTAGAATGAGGAAAGCCTGAACTAGAACTTACACTATTTGCTACATAATAAGTAGCATTAGAAGCACCAGATGAACTACTACCACTATGACTTGGTGTATATGAAAGTTGAGTTGCTGTTATTGTCCCAGCAAGATTAGCCCAGCCCCTTGATTTTCCTGTACTTATAATAGCACCAACTTCACCAGCATCTGTTCCTTTAAATTTGCTATACCATTGTTCTGCTGTTCGACAACGATTATTTTGTATCGCAGAATAAGAATCATTAGAAATCTCAACATATTTATGGAAATAATATGCCGCATCAGAAGCACTATTAGTATCATAAAAGCCAGCAGCAGCCAATTTTTTACCATAAGATGTATTTGGATCCAAAGATTCATCCCATAAATACTCTAATTGAAATTGTAAATTACTTGGAGCTACACCTTGAGCACTAGCAGCTTGTTCTAAGGCTGTTCTTCTACCAAAACTCCATTGAATAAGACCATAACCAACTCCTGTTGCTCTTTCTACTATAGCTGGATCAAACCCACTTTCTGCCTGAATATTTCCCAAAACACCTGCCGCTGCCGCATCAGATAAACCTTTATACTTTAAGAAATTCCATATTACTTTAGCATTACCTTCCGCAGAGCCATCAGTAACAAATAAATCACTATATGGTATTTTACTTTCTGAACTAGTACTTGATACTGAACTCCCAAAATCATCTACATCAAACCCCATAACTGAAGCAGAATATTTTTTTATATTAGTAGAAACTGTATCCAAATCAATCAATACATTATTTATATTTTGTGATAATCTTTGTCCAGCTGAAGCAACATCTATGCCATCATAATTTTCTAAACCACTTAATTTACCTTTTAAAGTAGAACCTTCCGACTTTAAACTGCTAGTCAATGTTGCTAATTTTGATGCTAAAGCATCAAGCTCACTCTTACTCTTTATTTCTGTTGCCATTTTTACACCTCTACTTTAATAAATTATAACATAATAAAAGAATAAAAACATCTTCATTTTTATTCTTTAATAATTCCAACCAAATCATATTCTGTTGAATCAACAATTTCCACATTAACAAATTCATTAATCATATATTCAGGATTAAATTCTATATAGATAACACCATCTTCTGATGGAACATCCATATAACTTCGTCCTATAAAGTATTTACCATCATCAGTTATGTTTTCTATTAAACACTCATACACATTTCCAATTCTCTTACTTAGTAATTCTTTACTTACCTTTTGTTGTATTTCCATAATTGTCTTTTGTCTTTTTATTTTAATTTTTTCATCTATTTGGTCTTTAAACTTAGCAGCCGGTGTCCCGTCTTCAGCACTATATGAAAAAGCCCCTAAGCGATCAAATTGACTATTCCTTACAAATTCACATAATTCATCAAATTCTTCGTCTGTTTCACTAGGAAATCCAACAATTAAAGTAGTTCTTAAAATAACATCAGGTATTTCTTTTCTTAATTTAGCAATTAAATTTCTAATACTTTGACCATCACTTTTACGATTCATTAATTTAAGTATGCGATCAGAAATATGTTGAATAGGTAAATCAAAATAATGACATATCTTATCACTATTCTTTACCACATTAATTAATTCATCATCAATTGTTTCAGGATAAGAATATAAAAATCTAATCCATTTAACTCCTTCAATTTTTGTTAAATCATTAAGTAATTCAGCAAACCTAGATTTACCATATAAATCTACTCCATATTTAGTTGTATCTTGAGCAATAACAACTAACTCTTTAATACCTTTACTAACTAAACTTTTAGCTTCATCCAATATTTCTTCATATTTTCTAGATACATATTTTCCTTGGATATATGGTATAGCACAATAAGTACAATAATTACTACAACCCTCAGCTATTTTAAGATAAGCCATAACATCTCCAGTAGTTAAAACTCTATCTTTATAATTTAAATAATCACTACTATCTTTATGTACTATTAAATTACTTATTTTAGTCCATAATTTATCATAATCTTTAATACTAACAAACAAATCTACCTCTGGTATTTCTTTTCTTAACTCATCTTCATATCTTTCTACTAAACATCCAGTAACTATCAAATATTTCAATTTATCTTTTTTATAATCAGCAAATTCTAAAATAGTTTTGATTCCTTCATCTTTAGCAGATTCAATAAAACCACAAGTATTAATAAGTAATATATCAGCTTCCCTAGCATCATCTACAATAATATAATTATTTTTTTTAAATAAACCTATTATTTGTTCTGTTACAACTAAGTTTTTTGAACAACCTAAAGAAATAAATCCTACTTTCATTTTTACTTCACCCCAAATGCATTTGTATTATAACACAAAATAAAAGAACTGAAATAATTTCAGCTCTATTTCCCGAGTTTGACAGTTAATAAAGCAAAAAATCACCATTCAGCCAAGTGTTTATAAGGCTTTATAGTGATTTCTAT
>CANQFI010000021.1 GCA_947598455.1 uncultured Bacilli bacterium
TCAAAGGTAAGAATACTAGCTTCGGCTTTAACGTTAAGACATAGCATTGAAAGAATAATTATTCCTAAAATAAAAAGGTTCTTTTTCATATTATCATCTTCTTTCTACTATTTATATTATAAAATATTTTTTCGCTAAAAAAAAGAGAAAGATAATAATAAAATTATCTTTCAACATCAATTAAGCAATCATGTCCATTTAAATCGTACTTTTCTTTTAAAGAATCCTTTTTAATTATATCTAATGATAACGTTTCATTTTGAATATATTCTTTAAACTTACTAACACATTTATCAATTACTTCATCGCCACTATAATATAAAGTAATACGATCAGCAACATTAAAGTCTTTATTCTTACGTAATTGTTGAACTTTAGATATCATTTCACGAGCGATACCTTCTAAGATTAATTCATCAGTTAACGTAGTATCTAAGATAATGAAATTATTATTTTCCATACCAACATTAAAGCCTTCTTTAGAAGTGATACGAACTTCAATCATATCAGAAGTAATTTCTTTTTCTTCGCCACCTAGTTCTAATTTAATAGATTCACCCTTTTGTAAAGTATTAATACTATTAACATCTAAACTTTCTAACTTAGTTTGGAACTCTTTAATTAATGGGCCGAAGACTTTACCTACTACTTTGAAGTTAGGTTTAACAGAAATATTCATATATTCATTTAAGTCATCAACAAATTTAACTTCTTTAATATTTAATTCTTCTGCTATTAATGGAACTAAATCAGATATTAAATCTTTATTTTTACCATCTAATAGAGCTTCTGACAGAGGTTGACGGACCTTTATCTTAGCTTCTTCACGAACATAACGACCAATAGATATTAAGTTACGAACTAAATCCATTCTTTCTTCAATATGTTCATCAATTAATTTTTTATTAACTTTAGGATAATCAGTTAAATGAACAGATTTTTCATTAGTTAAGTTACGATATAATTCTTCAGATAAGAATGGAGTTATTGGAGCAATTAATTTAGCTAAACCAACTAAAACTTCATAAGTTGTAATATATACTGATTTTTTAGAGTCATTTAATTCACTCCCCCAGAATCTATTTCTATTTCTTCTAATATACCAGTTAGATAAGTCTTCAGAGACAAATGATGCTAAGTAGTGAACTGCTTTATTTAAGTCATATTCATCAAATGAAGCATGAACATCACGAACTAATTTATTATATTTAGATAATAACCATTTATCGATTTCTTCACGTTTTTTATATGGAACATTACATTCATCAGTATCGATATGATCAATGTTAGCATACATAGCAAAGAAACTATAAGTATTTTTTAATGGGTTAAAGAATTTAGAATATACTTCTTTTAAGCCTTCAATATCAAATTTTAATGGTGTCCATACTGGAGATACATAAGGTAGATAAAATCTTACGGTATCTGCACCATATTCTTTGATAGTTGTAAATGGTTCAACGATATTTCCACGGCTTTTACTCATTTTTTTGCCTTCAGCATCAAGTAATAAGTCATTTACTAAAACATTTTTAAATGGTGAACATCCTTTAACAAAGGTTGAAATAACCATTAATGTATAGAACCAGCCACGTGTTTGATCAATACCTTCACAAATGAAGTCAGCTGGGAATTGACTTTCCCATAATTCTTGATTTTCAAATGGATAATGATATTGCGCAAATGGCATAGAACCTGAATCAAACCAGCAATCTAGAACATCTGGGATACGAGTCATTGGTTTACCACATTTAGGGCATTTTAGATGAACATTATCAATATATGGTTTGTGTAAGTCAAAGTCTTTATCAATTTTTTCAATAGCCATTTCTTTTAACTCGACAACAGAACCTAACATATGAGTATTACCACATTCACATTTAAAGTATGGAATTGGACTACCCCAATATCTACTTCTTGATACATTCCAATCACGAGCATTTGCTAGCCAGTTAGCAAATCTTTTTTCACCAACATAAGCTGGATACCAATTAACTTTAGAATTAGCTTTTACTAATTTATCAGTCATTTCACTAACTCTAATATAGTAACTTGGCATTGAATAGTAGATTAATGGAGTATCACAACGCCAGCAGTGTGGGTATTCATGAGATATTTTTTGACGTTTAAATAATTTACCATTTTCTTTTAAGTAATCAACGACTTCTTCATTAACATCATGAACAAAACGACCATCCCATAAACCACCAACATAGCAGCCATCTTTACCTACTGGGTTTAAGTATGGTAAATCATATTTCTTACCAACATTAGCATCATCTTCACCAAAGGCAGGAGCAATATGAACGATACCAGTACCATCTTCCATAGTTACATAGTTATCACAAGTAACAAAGAAAGCTTTTTTATCAACATCGAATGATGGAATTAATTGTTCATACTCCATATATTCTAAGTCCGTACCTTTATATTCTTTTAAGACTTTAACATCATCACCTAGAATATTATTTACTAATGCTTTACCTAGAATAAATTTTAGGCCTTTAGATTCAACTAATACATAATCTTCATCAGGATTTACACATAAAGCAACATTAGCTATTAAAGTCCATGGAGTTGTAGTCCAAGCTAAGAAGTAAACATCTTCATCTTTTTTCTTAAATGGAACAACAACAGTTATTGCTGTATCAGTTTGATAGTTTTGAGCTACTTCATGAGTGGCAAGACCTGTTCCACAATGAGGGCAATAAGGAACTACTCTAGTACCTTCATAGAACATATCTTTTTTCCACATTTCTTTTAAAATCCACCATTCAGTTTCAATATAATCATTCTTATATGTAAGGTATGGATTTTCAACATCAAAGAATTGGCCCATTTTTCTAGTTAAATCAGTAAAAGCGCCTTCATTTTCACGGACACTTTTACGACATTCTTCATTAAATTTTTCGACACCTAATTCTTCAATTTCTTTTTTAGATGAAATACCTAATTTCTTTTCAACATGGTTTTCAATTGGCAAGCCATGTGTATCCCAACCAATTTTTCTGATAACTTTTTCACCATTCATAACATGATATTTAGTGATAGTATCTTTTAAGTTTTTAGATACCATGTGATGTAAACCGGGAAATCCATTAGCAAAAGCTGGACCATCATAGAAAACAAAGGTCTTATTATCTTCTCTTAATTTAACTTGAGCATCATGCATTGCATTAATACTTTTCCAAGATTTACTTATTGATTCTTCAACCTCACTAACGGGTCTTTTGTCTAAATCTTTAAAATTTTTCATTATTTATTCTCCTCCATTTCAAAATTTAAATCAGCTAAATTATCACCATCATAACCATAATGAGTATAGATACTTGCAACATCTAAGGTAACAATTTGCTCTTTACTAATACCTAATTTTTCTAAGCAATCATAAACTTCCTTTTCGTTCTTTCCTTCTATTTCCATATATTCAGGGATTAAAGGCCATCTATCTAAATCTACTTCAACACCATCTAACATATACTGAGTTCGTTTATTTTGTTGAAAACCTCGATTATGATAACCTAATACTTCTAATAATTCGTTAGTTTTAGCAAAGTCATCAACTTCTACTTCTAATTCTTTAGTTCCATCAATGGTTTTAGCTTCTAAATCTTTTATAGTAATAGTTGACTTAATACCATTTGTTCTTAATCTAATCCACTTGCTTTGACTAACTGGTTTTAAATCATAAACGTATCTTTGTTGTAAATTAGAAAACTTAAATTCAGCACCTAGGCTTTCTAATTTTTTGACCATTTCATCATGATCAATTTCTAATACTCTTACTTCATATTCAATATTCACAAGATCGCCTCCAAGAACAAAAGTAAAAATAAATAATTAAAATTATTATATTTTACATAAGGAACCTCACGGTTCCTTTTTCCTGCTTCATCGGAGTCTCCTCCTCCACAAGCCTAAATTCCGATGGTCGCCACCGTACATTTTCTTTTTTCTTTCTTTAATTTAAAAAAATAATTTTTTAGTTACCAACATAAATTACAATTTTTCTCCATAAAGCAATTATATAATATCGAACTAGTGTTCGTCAATGCTTTTTTTACATTTTTGAGAACTTTCCTATAAGATAAAAAAAGTTCATAATCTAAGGACGAGATTACCCGTGGTACCACCTTAGTTTATGAACTATCATACACTTAAACTCTTAACGCGAGGAACGTTTACTTCTACTATTTTCAAAGTAACACATTAGAAGTGATTTACAATATTCTTTCATTTATTACTATCTCACCAAATAAGTAACTCTCTTGTAACTACTTAAATATTGCCGTCTTCATCAATTGCTTTACTTGCAATAGTATACAACATTTGTTTAAAAAATGTCAATTTAAATTATTTTATCTTATTATAACTATTTTAAGAATTTAAGTTTTTTATAATTGTGTTTAAAAACTAAACCAATTCCAATAGCAATAACAATAACACCAATTATTGAAAAAGCAGCAGTATTAGGGTTTTCAATAATTGGAATATTTACTTTTTTAACAAAAGTAACAACAATCTTAACATCACTTGCTGGCATTGTAAACGAATCTTCTTTAAATTCTATAACATTACCATCTTCATCTGTTACAACAACTGACTTAAGCACATATCCTTCTGCTGGTGTTGTTTCTACTTTTTCTTTAACTTCTGCATATGACTTATCATTTGCTTTAACTTCTCCTTCACCTATTACTTCAATCGTAATATTATATGGTAATGCATAATGTTCTATTGTTGCAGCTATACTACATGCTGGAATATTAGAAGTTTGAGCTGTAGGAGCAACACTTTTTTTCAAGCATTGATTTGATTCATCAATATCAGTTACTAAAAAGCCATCACCAGTTGGCCCTAAAAAGCCATAGCCACCTTTTTCAGCTTTACTTTCAATTGTTTGAACAACATTTCCTTCTAAATCATAAACAACTATATCGTAATAATAAACATAATAATCTTCATCATATATTTCTCCAATTGTAACAATATAATCATTTATTAACTTAACATCAAAAATAAAATCATATTTATCATTTTGTTTTTCCCAAATGGTCTTACCATCTTTATCTAACAAACCAACATAATTACTAGGTGAACAACTTATTTTAGTAATTGGACTTATTTTTCTTACATTACCCGTTTCTAAAACGCTTTCTTGCATAACTGGAATAAAATACTCCAACCATCCGCCCATACCACATGTATTCTTACTATATGCAACATAATTATCATTAACATCAGCTGCTATATACGCATTATAATGTCCATCACTAAAGAATTCTTCATAATCATAATAATCATAATAATCATCATAATTATTATCATATGTTAATTTAAGTAAATAATAAATAGCTGGAAAATACTTTTTAACTGCATTAGCACTTGATGATACATTTTTCATCTTTTTTAAATCAAGATCAAAACTACGAATTTTAAATTTTTCACCTAATATATATAAATTATCATTATAAATAGATAAAGTCGTCATACCATATTTTGGGGCTATATAATTAACTTCACCAACTAAATAATCATCATAATAGTAATTATCTTCATCCATTAAATCATAAGTTTCTTCAATACTAAGATTATCATCTAATTTCATAATTTGTGGTATGTAATAGTAATTATATTTACCTGGTATCATTACTAATAAATAAACATTATCATCATTAGTAATAGCATCAATTACACCTATATTTTTTAATTTATTATCTTTAATCGTATTACCAAATTTATCATAGTATCTAATATACATATCAGGTAAATCACTGTTTGTTTCTACATTATAAATAGCTAAGTATCCATCACGATATTTAAGATTCTTAAATACATCACTGCTATCTTCCATTATAAATGAGTTGCTATCACGCCAATCTAATTCAAATGGTTTAGCACTAACTATCGTAATGTTTAAGATTATAAAGCAAATAACTAATAATATTTTTTCTATTTTTTTCATCTTTATACCTACTCAATTATTTTAAAAATCTTGCTTTCTTATAAAATTTAGTAATAATATAACCCAAACCTAAAGATAATAAAACTAATCCTGTAATTGATATCGCCGCTGTATTAGGGTTTTCAATTATTGTTACAAATGTTACTTCAATAGTTACATCAGAAACTGGCATTATAAATTTATTATCATTAACTTCTATTCTATTACCATTGGCATCTCTAACAACAACTTCGCCTAATTTCCAGCCAATTTCTGGTGTTACACTAAATTCTACTTCTTGACCAGCTAAACTATTTGTTGGAGCTTCAACAACTCCTTCACCATTTACTTTAGAATTGATGTTATATGATAATGAATATACTTCTAATTTAGTAACACTTAACCAATTATCGTAAAAATTTATAGGGGGATCATTTGTCAGATTAGTATTACCATATTTATCGTTAAAGTCATTAACCATAAAGCCACCATCAATAGCCGTTAATTGATGATACATTGAATCATTTTCAATAGTTTGGACAATATTACCTTCTAAATCGTAAACAACAATGTAATATAGTGAATATTCTTGACCATTTTTTTCTTCTATTACATTTTTTAAAGTAACAATATAATCATCAATTAATTTAACATCATATATATCTTCATCTTCATTAAAATGTTTATGCCAAATTTCATTACCTTCTAGATCACTTAGAACAAAGGCGCCTTCATTACTGCAAGCTATTCCAAAATATGGTTCAGGTGCTGAAGACAAACCTACGCCATAAAAGAAAGATTCAAACCAACTATCATATTCACACATATTATAACCAGCATATACCATATATTTATCATTTTTATCTAAAGTTGTATAATTCATTTCATCTTCATATGATAATTCCAATAAATTATATATTTTTTCAAAATATCTAGCTATTCTATTTTCTGTACCATTAAGGACATGATAATTATTTAAATCTAAGTCTATTTGAATAATATTAAATCCTCTAGTAAGAATATATAAATTATTATTAACAATAGACATTGTATCCATACCATATGCACTTACATAAGCTGGTGTATCTTCAATATAACTAACATCTTCTTGGTTAATTTCAAGAAGATTAACTACTTCAAAAGAAGAATCTATTTTTACTAAATACATATTGTAATCATAATAGCATTCACCTTCACATACTAAAGCATAAATGTTTTCACCATCGGTAGTTGCTTTGATAATATTCATATCATCATACGTTTTGTTATCTAATAATGTACCATCTTTCTTATAGTAATAAAGATAAGTAGTGGTATCACCGCTATTTCTAATAGCATCTGTATAAAGAGCTACATAGCCATCCTTATAAGCCATTTTAGAATTAAAATCAAAATAATAACTATCAGCTTCAGCTAATTTTTCTTTTTCCCAGTTTAAACTAAAAGGATTTTCCATTGCACTAACACTTAACATAAATGTAAATAGTGTTAGTATAGTAAATAAAATTAAATTTTTCTTTTTCATTTTCCACGCCTCTATTCTATTAATAATATTATACCCCCCCCGCAAATGATAAATCAAATTAACAAGAAGTAATATTTACACGAAGACCAACTCACTTTACTTGTTTAAGCAAAAAGACTACTGAAAATCAGTAATCCCAGTAGTCTTTAGCTTATTTTAAGAATCTTAATTTATTATAATTACGTTTAACTACAAATCCTAAAATACCAGCTAGTAAGACTAATCCTGTAATTGATATCGCCGCTGTATTAGGGTTTTCAATTATTTCTTCGATAATTTTTTTAAATTTAACTTCTATAATTACATCACTTGCTGGCATTATAAATGTATTATCCTCAACATCGATAATATTTCCTTCAGTATCAGTTATAGTAATTGAATCTACTTTATAACCAGCTTTAGGAGTTATTTCAATTGTTTGTTTTTTACCAGAAAATGATTGTTCATTTGCTTTTACTTCACCTTCACCTTCAATAGTAACAGTTATGTTATAAGGTATTGCATAGTGTTCAGTATTTGCTGATAATTCGCAATATCTTGAAGATGAAAATGTTTGAGATACTGGATTTATGCTTTCTGGTATTGGACAGTCGCTAACAGATCCATCAGTTACCAAGAAACCATCTTTAGTTGAAGCTAAGAAACCATAGCCATCGTTTTTACTTTCAATAGTTTGAACTAATTTGCCATCTAAATCGTAAATAACAACATCATATCCATATTCAGTTTCACCTAAAGCTACAATATAATCATTAATTAATTTTACGTTTACAAATGCATAATAATCATTATTTTCTTTAGTCCAAATTGGTTTGCCATTTTTATCTAATAAACCAATTATATTTTTAGGAATCGGACAGCTAATTGTGGATATTCCATAAGTTCCAGTACCACTGGTTTCATCTAATTCGTCTTCATTTATAGAAACTTCAAATACAGGATAAAATGCTGTTAACCATCTATAATATCGGGTATAATATTCATCGCATTCAGAATATAAACCACTTACAGCTACATAGTCATTATTAGTATCTGCTGAAATAAAAACACTTGGTAATATACCATCACCTGAATAATAACTATTTCCATACTTACGGATTAATGATTCGTAATATGAATCACTATAATAATCATATTCTTCATAATCATCTTCAGTGTAATACATCATATTATTTTCAACCACTAATTTAGCTAAATAATAAATACCAGGAAAATATTTTTTAACAGAATTTTCATCTTCTTTTATAGATTTAATGGTTGCTAAATCCAAATCTAAACTACGAATTTTAAATTCTTCACCTAAAATATATAATCTATCATCTACGATTGATAAAGTTGTCATACCAAATTGAGGTGCTATGTAATTAGCTTCTCCTATAAAACTATTGTAATCGTCATCTAAATTAAATTCTTTTTCAATACTAAAGTTATCATCTAGCTTAACTATCTCAGGAATTTTATTACAGTAATCATCATAACATTTATAAGTTGATATTAATAAATAAGCATTATCATCGTTAGTTATGGCATCAATAATTTCCATATCATCTAACTTTTTCTCACTAATAATATTTCCATCTATATCATAATATCTAATATATGTAGTATCGTAATTATATGATTCTTCAGAATGTATACTTAAATAACCATTACGATACTTTAAATTATTAAATGATACATTTCCTTCTGTAGTGATTGCTTCATTATCACGCCAATCAAAGGCAAATGGATCATCCTTGGCACTTACCGTACCTATAAACATAAAGAAAAGACTCAGTAGAAGTATTATTTTTTTACTTTTTTTCATAAATAACCTCATATTCTATAATAAGAGTATACCTTATAACGTAAAATAATGTCAATACGCCTTAATATGTTTTACAAGTATGTTGTCAAAGAAAAAGATTACTGAAAATTAGTAATCTTTATTATTTTAAAAACTTAAATTTCTTATAATTTTTATAAACAAGATATCCTAATCCAACTGCTAATATAACTAATCCAACTATTGGGAAAGCATTAGTATTAGGATTTTCAATTACCGGAGCTTCTTCTATTACTTCTTCCACTATTTTAACAGCGATTGTTACGTCACTAGCAGGCATTGTAAAAGAATTGTCTTCTACTTCGATAATGTTACCTTCGGTATCTGTTACAGTAACTGATTCTACTTTATAACCAGCTTTAGGAGTTATTTCTATTATCTCTTTTTTACCAGAAAATGATTGCTCATTAGCTTTAACTTCACCTTCACCTTCAACAGTAACAGTAATATTATGTGGTAATGCATAATGTTCAGTTGTTAGTTCGGTATAACAACTTGAACTTCTATAATTTTGTGGTTCTAATTCTACGTTTTCTTCTTCTCTACATTGATTTGAAGCATCAACATCTGTAGCTAAGAAACCATCTTTAGTTGAGGCTAAGAATTGATAGCCACTTTTTTTATTTTCAATTGTTTGGACAACGTTACCATCTAAATCATAAATAACAATATCTCCATAAAAATCATAGTCATATAAACCTAAAGCTACAATATAATCGCCTACTAATTTAACATTAGTAAAAGCTGTATAGTCTTTATTTTCTTCTATCCAAATTGTTTTACCATCCTTATCCAATAAACCTAATAAAGCATTGGGTGTAGGACATTCCATAGCAATTTGTGCTATACCATATTCATCTTCAGATGCTGATAAAGGTCCAGCTACTGAATTATTAATAAAAAACGAAAATAACCAGCTACCACTTCCACCACAAGAAATGTCAACAGCACTTATTCCTGTATACTTATCGTTTGTATCAGCCGATATAAAACTAACTCCCGCTTCTTGAAATAACCCTTGATAATAATTTGATTTATTATTTACTAACCAATAATAAAAGCTATCACAATCACCTTCTAATTCGTATTCACAATAATCACGAATTTCTTGATCAACTAAATCTTTATTTTCTATATAAGTTAATGTAGCTAAATAATAAATACCAGGGAAATATTTTTTCATTGTTGTTTCTTCTGATTTAATAGTTTTAATTGTTTCTAAATCCAAATCTAAACTACGAATTTGAAAGCCTTCACCTAAAATATATAATCTATTATTGACAATTGATAACGTACTCATACCATATTCTGGGGCTATGTAATTAGCAACTCCGATAAATGATCCATAATCATAACTATATTCTTCGTCTAAATAATAGGCTTTTTCAATACTAAAATCATCATCTAACTTAATAATTTTAGGAACAGGATTATAATCATAATCTGGTACTAAACTTAATAAATAAATGTTATCATCATTGGTAATTGCGTCAAATGTCATTATATTATTTAATTTTTTTTCTTTAATGGTATTACCATCTATATCATAATATCTAATAAATGTGTTTCTTTCTTCGCTATTATATATTGTTAAATAACCATTACGATATTTTAAATTAACATTTATACTATATGTATCGTGAGAAATAATTGAATTTGTATCACGCCAATCAAAGGCAAATGGATCATCCTTGGCACTTACCGTACCTATAAACATAAAGAAAAGACTCAGTAGAAGTATTATTTTTTTACTTTTTTTCATAAATAACCTCATATTCTATAATAAGAGTATACCTTATAACGTAAAATAATGTCAATACGCCTTAATATGTTTTACAAGTATGTTGTCAAAGAAAAAGATTACTGAAAATTAGTAATCTTTATTATTTTAAAAACTTAAATTTCTTATAATTTTTATAAACAAGATATCCTAATCCAACTGCTAATATAACTAATCCAACTATTGGGAAAGCATTAGTATTAGGATTTTCAATTACCGGAGCTTCTTCTATTACTTCTTCCACTATTTTAACATCAATTGTTACGTCACTAGCAGGCATTATAAAGGTATTATCTTCAACATCAATAATATTACCTTCAGTATCTGTTACAGTAACTGATTCTACTTTATGTCCTTCTTTGGGAATTATCTCAAAAGTTTCTTTGTCTCCTGCAAATGATTTTTCGTTAGCTTTTACTTCTCCTTCACCTTCAACTTTAACAGTAATATCATATGGAAAAGCATAATGTTCAGTTGTAGAAGCTACTTTGTAATAATCTGGATCGTCATCATCATTTATTTGCATAATTTCATTGGCTTTATTTTGTTTAAGAGATCTATATGTAGGGTAATAACCATATTCATCTGTAACTCTTGTATCAGTCACGATAAAGCCTTTTGGAGTTGCTGATAAGAAATAGTATCCATTATCTTTACTCTTTATTGTTTGAACTAATTTACCATCTAAGTTGTATATAACAACATCAGAACTATTATCTGTTATTCCAAGAGCAACAATGTAATTATTAGTTTGTTTTACATTAATAAATGCATAATAATTTTTGTTTTCTTTTTCCCATTCTTTTTTACCATCACTGTCTAATAAGCCAAGATATGCGATTTGACGACATGTTGTTACATATGGCATTGCTTCATTTTGATTAGTCATTAGGCTTTGTTCGTCTTCTGTGTAAAATTCATAAAGCCAACTCATTGTACATGTTGTTTTACTATAAGCGACATTTTTATCATTAACATCAGCAGAAATAAATTCATAATCATCATAACCATCATAATGTGTATTAGCTTCGTAGGTTAATTCCATTAAATAATAAATACCAGGGAAATATTTTTTTACTGTGTTTTTATCAAAATTAACTTTTTTTACTGAATTTAAATTTAGGTCAAAACTAAGTATTCTAAACTCTTCTCCTAAAACATATAAACGATCATTAACAATTGATAATGTACTCATACCATATTCAGGAGCAATATAGTTTGCATCACTTATAAAATAACTATATTCATCATCTAAATCATATTCTTCTTCAATACTAAAACTCTCATCTAATTTAACAAGAATATCATCATAACTATTATCATCATATGCAAATAAGTAAATATTTTCATCATTAGTTACGGCATCATAAACATATAATCTATTTATTGTTTTTTCTTTAATTGTTTGTCCTTCATTATCATAATATCTTATGTGTGTTCCGGCAGTGTTATCGTCATCTTCATAAGCATAATAAATACTAATATAGCCTTCACGATATTTAAAGTTTAATATCATATCATCTGCTACATAACTATTGTTATAACTGTTATAGCGTGTTGTATAGAAAGAATCACTATCACGCCAATCAAGTTCAAATGATTTTTCACTTGCATTAACTATTGCTATATTCATTAGGAGAAAAAATATTATTAACATTATTTTATTTATTTTTTTCATAATTAACCTACTTCATTTATTATTTTAAAAATTTTACCTTCTTGTAATTTTTATATGTGATATATCCTAGTGCACATGCAAATAACACTAAACCAGTTATTGAGATAGATGCGGTATTAGGATTTTCGATAATTGCTTCGATTATTTTTGTAAATGTTACTTCAATTGTAACTTCACTACTAGGCATGACAAATTTGCCATCTTTAACTTCTATTTCATTACCATTAGCATCTCTAACGATTAATTTATCTATTTTCCAACCAAATTTTGGAGATGCTTTTACTTCTACTTCTTCACCTGAATAGGCATCTTCTTTTACTTCTAATTCTCCTTCACCAGTTATTTCTTTATTGATGTTATAAGGCAAATGATAAACTTCAGTGGTTGTATAAGTTACACAATATGAACAATCTTCTAGGGAATCTAAAATATCATTAATTTTACCTTGGCTTTCATCTGATATTTCACTATAAGGTTCAACACTTGATAGTTCTGGATAATAACATTTTTTCGAATCAGTTGTATTTTTTGATACAATAAAGCCATTTTTTGTTGGAACTAGATGAGTATATCCAACTATATCAGTAGTAATATTTTGAACTAAATTACCTTCTAAGTCATAAACTAATATTTCTGTTCCATCTTCAGATAAACCAACTGCTACAACATAATCACCTATTAATTTAACATTAATAGCTAATAAATCATATTCTAAATCTTTTTCCCATATTGTCTTACCTTCAGAATCTGTAAGACCAATGTAACCATTTAAATCACAAGTTTCCTCTGGAGCGTAAGTAATTGTTGCTACTCCTTTAATACTTTTTTCACTTCTCATTGAAAAAATTGTAGCAATATCAGGTACGCAAGATAGGCTTGTGTAAGCTATATTTTGTTCATTACTATCTAGGCTGATAATACCATTATCCATCTTAGCACCTAGTTTAGATGTTTGATATACCTGATCAAAATATTTTTTCATTGTATTACTTTCAGGGTCATAATCTGGCTCGTAATATGATAATTCTTGTAATTCTTTATCAAATTCAACAACACCCATACCATATGTAAGTAGATAAACACCATTTTCATCAACTGTCATGGTGTCATAGCCTAATAAACGACCACCAAATTGCATTATTTCTGTTCTTTCTAATTCATCATTATAATCTAATTTTTCTATATCTTCGTTTAAAAAATCATATTGTTCTTCAAGAGTAAAATTACCATCATACTTAATAACACTTAGACCTACTTCTTCTGAATAATAAGGTGAACCTCCAGCCATTGTATTAATACCATACGTTTCTTGTAAAGATCTTTCTTGAGAACGCAAATAATCTATATCGAATTGCAAAACATAAATGTATTCTCCATCTGTCGTTGCGTTTACGACTAATTTATCATTAATCTTTTTTTCTTTGACAATATTACCTTCATGGTCATATCTTCTCATAATTGTTTTAATTTCTTCAGTATTCTTATTCATGTCTAAACGGAAATTTACATAACCATCTCCATAAACAAGATTGGTGTCTATAACACCTAACAAGTTGTAAGTTGTTGCTTTGTCGTCATTTTTCCAGTCTAAAGCAAAGGGATTTTCTTTCGCTTTTACTACACTTATACATAAAATGAATAAGCTTAGTAAAAAAACTATGATTTTACTTTTTTTCATATATACCTCAATTCTATTAATATGATTATACCCTTTGCGAAAAGAAAACGTCAACATGTTGCTAAGTGCTTTACGAAGCATTTTACGAAATAAAATGTCAAAAAAATTACTATTTCTAGTAATTTTAAGATTATTTTAAAAATTTTAATTTCTTATAATTTTTATAAGATATGTAACCTAAACCACCAGCTACTAATACCAAACCAGTAATTGAAATTGCTGCTGTATTAGGATTTTCAATTATCTCTTCAACTATTTTTTTTAATTTAACTTCTATAATTACATCACTAGTTGGCATTGTAAATTTACCATCTTTTACTTAATTTCAGTACTAAGCAATCCTTCTTTTGAAGCTGTTATTATGCCGTCACCAGTAACAACTTTATAAATAGCAATAATTATTTGATATTTGAATCCTAGTGAAGATATTTTTTCACTACGATCATAAGCAAATGCTTGAACAACTATATTTTTTATTACCAAATGGTAAAACATGTAATATATCAACACATAATGCAGCATTTTCTTTTGAAATATATTTATATAGATAACGAGTAACATGATCACTTTCTAAATATTCATGATAATTACTAGTTCATTTTGACTAAGACCTATATATACACCATAATAATTTTATTGTTTTACAAATCACTTTTTGTCATCATTAGATAACCTTCATCATTTTCAAATGTATGATCATAATATAAATAATTTGATGCACCACCTTGCTTTAATATTCAATCAAAATGAATGTATTCTTTGGCATTAACTTAAAAAAAATAAAACTAGGATACTAAAACATATTAAACGAACTAAGACGAATAAAAAATTTTCTAATTCTTTTCATATTCATTACTTCTTTATTTAATAATACGATTATACTCATTTTATTTAGATAAGTTTAGATAATGTCAATTAATTGCAAAATATTTTACAACAAAAACATTTAACTTTATAAAATGTTGATGCTAGGAAAAAGATAAGATTATTGGTATAATTAAAAAAGAATAAAGGGAGATGATATTATGGATAAAAATATCTTTCGTGAATACGATATTAGAGGAGTTTATCCAACACAAATTAATGAAGACGTAGCTTATACGGTAGGACGAAGTTATGGTTCATATATTCAAGAAAAATTAAAAAGAAATATATGTGGTGTCGGAAGGGATAATCGTTTATCTAGTCCACAGCTTGCTAGAGAATTAATTAGAGGAATTACAGAATCTGGATGTAATGTTATAGATTTTGGTTTAGTAACAACACCTATGTATTATTATGCATGTTTAAAGGCTAATATTATTATTGGCGTTATGGTTACAGCTAGTCATAATCCTAAAGATGATAATGGATTTAAATTTAGTTTTGATCATTTAGGTAATGCTCGTGGTGAACAAGTATATGACTTTAGAGATTATACGTTAGCAGGAAAATTTTTATCCGGTGAAGGTAAAATAACAACTTTTGAACCAAAAGATTACTACAAGAGTTTTATTAAAGAAAATATTGAAATGGGTTCGAGAAAATTAAAAGTTGTATTAGATTGTGGTAATGGGACTACATCCCTATTTGCTAAAGAGATATTTAGTGAATTTCCTAATTTAGATCTTACAATGATATGTAGTACAAGTGATTCAACATTTCCTAACCATCATCCAGATCCTTCAGTACCTGAAAATAATAAAATGTTAATGGATAAGGTATTAGAAATTGGAGCTGATATTGGAATTGGTTTTGATGGAGATGGAGATCGAGTCGGATTTGTATCAGAAAAAGGAGAATTTATTCAAGCAGATAAAATAATGATTGCTTTTATTAGGAGTATTAATGATAAGGTTAGTAATAAAAGTTATTTATATGATGTTAAATGTAGTAAAGCTTTAGAAGACGAAATTATTAAATTAGGTGGTACTCCTATTTGTTTTAGAACAGGTAATTCTTATACAAGGGCTGAAGTTAATAAACAAAACTACCCTTTTGGAGGAGAATACTCAGGTCATTTGTATTTCAAAGATAGATGGCCTTGTATAGATTCTGGTTTTTATAATGCTTTACGTATGTTAGAGATACTAAGTAATACTGATAAGAACTTTACAGAATTATTTGAAGGAATTAATTTCTATTATAATACACCTGAACTTAAATTAGCTGTTAGTGATGATGTTAAGTTTAAAGTAGTAGATAAAGTTAAAGAATATGCTAAAGATAAACAATATAAGTATTTAGATGTTGATGGAATTAGAGTTCAATTCGAAGATGGATGGGCTTTAGTTAGAGCTAGTAATACTGGTCCTAATTTAACTTTAAGGTTTGAAGCAAGTAGTACAGAAAGATTAGAAGAAATAAAAAAAGAATTTGAAGATGTAGTTAATAATGCTATTAATGCATTATAAAAAGATCTCTTTTAATACTAGTACCCTCAATTACTCACTAAATAAAAAGATTAATTAATTTGAAATATTAAAGTTGATACTGTACTGGTGACGAGTATTCTAACTTCTTTTGAATACGTTCATTGTGTATAACAATGAACGTATTTTTTTATTTTAATCACTGCTTCTTTTTTTTGTTAATTTATTAAATTGGCAAAGCCATTCATGTTTCAACTGACAAAACCAATTTTTTATTTGACAATTTCCTCAACAATGTCTTTTATGAGACATATTTTTTCTAAATTTCATATTTTTCGCCAATTCTATATATTATTGTTAGTTGATCTAGAAAATGACATAATTTCATTGTTGAAGTAATCTTTTACTGCAGATAAATATAAATTCCCATCAGAACATTTTATATAGATAATGTCTGATGAAAATTTTGTTCCAAATTTATTTGCTTTAAAATTACATTCAATTCAGTATGGAGCCTTATTATTAATGTTCTTTTTTTTGTTCGTGAAACAGATAATCCTTATTCCTTATTAATTTGTGATTTAAAACTATATTTTATTTGTTTTCTATATACTTTTTAAATCTTATTTTTCCATAAATCCCTTTAACATTTTTTATGTTCTTCAATTTTGTTCCTTTTGATGCCAGAACAAAAGTAAAATAAATAATTAAAGTTATTATTTTACATTAAGAAACCTCACAGTTTCTTTTTCTTGTTTCATCGGAGTCTCCTCCTCCACAAGCCTAAATTCCGATGGTCGCCACCATACATTTTCTTTTTTCTTTCTTTAATTTTAAAAATAATTTTTTAGTTACCAACATAAATTACAATTTTTCTTCATAAAGCAATTATATAATAGCAAACTAGTGTTCGCCAATATCCTTTCTACATTTTGGAGAACTTTCCTATATGATAAAAAAACACCTCCCTTTTGGAAGTGTATTCTGTCATATTTTATTTGAACTTACTTTTTATTAATGTCTACTATAAAGGTGCAATTCATAATCAACTTTTTTAATTCTAAAATTTATTTTTCTTAAAATATTTTTTTCTATATAATAACACTAATAATAAAGTAGAATTAATAATAAAGAATATTATAAATAAAGTTAC
>CANQFI010000022.1 GCA_947598455.1 uncultured Bacilli bacterium
ATATCTGAAATAAAAAGAAAAGCTTAATTTCAATAAAAATTAAACTTTTTTCATTTTATCAACTGTCAAACTCGGGAAGTTTTTTTAAATGTAAAAAAAATATTAACAAATACTAGTTTGTTCTAGGTAATTATTTGTTTTAATTTGGTATTGAATATTTATTAAGTAATTTATGTGATATAATTAAAAGGAAGATAATAGATTGGTCGTGGTATTATGGATAGTAGGAAGGTAAGAAGTATAAAAGAGGAAATTACAAGGAATAACGTTAGTAGATTAAGATTGTTATCTTTAAATTTAGCTGATGCTAAAGCATTATTGAAAGTTGATGGATTTATTGATTATTTAGATCGACTTAATGATAATGTGTCTTTAAAACTAATAGTTGCAATAAAAAATAATGAAATACCAGAAATAAATGAACGTGAAAAAAAAGATTATATTTCGCAAATTTTAAAGAATAAATCATTTTCTTTTTATCATGAATGTTTATCTATAATACCATATGAATTTGTTTACTTTTTTTTAAAAACATTAGTTGTTACTTCTTATAGTAAAATACATAATAAATTTACTTCTGATGAATTTAAAATAATACTGGATTATGCAGTAGATATAATTAATCTAGATGATATAAGTGTTAGTCATTCGGTTGTATTAAGATTATTAGAAAAAGTTGATGATAAAGCAAAGTTAAAATTTTTAGAAAAATATAAGTGTGGTTATAATATTGATTTTTGGATAAAGGCTTTTAGAAGATTTAAATCACATGATGCTTTAGTAGAAGCAGTCTATATTTGTTTATTACAAGGTTATTGGGATAAAACAGATTCAATAAAAAGAATGGTTAATGATGATGAATTAATGAATTTAGTGATTAGAGCTTTTGTAGAAAATAAATTACATGTTTTACCTCCATTCTTGAATGATTTTAGTGTTCGTGAAAGATTAGAGTTTTATGATAGATTTTTATCATTTCTTCATAATTATCAAAATCAAGATAGGTTTCTTAATAAATTAATTGATGATGCTTTAAATGATGAACAAGGTATTATGATATATGAACAATTATCACAGTTACTTGCTAAGAATAATCTTAATTTGAACATTTATAATTTACCATTAAATAAAAAAATATATCAATATTTAGATAAAATGAATGGTCAAGAATTTTTAGATTTTTATACCAAAAATTCTTATAAAAAATTTAAGGATTTTTTAAAAGAAAAAGAGGAATATTGGTTAAGAGAACCTGTTTTTACATATTTAGTAAATAATGAACCAGAATTCATGATTGAAAGTTTAAAAAATTTAAATAACCTAAAATCTTCAAATAAAAAAGATTTATTTTTTAGAAAAGATGTAATTAAATCGTTAGCTATTTATTATAATGGATTTTCTAGTTTAATTGTTAATTGTGAGTCCTATGGTATTATTGGCTTAGATGAATTTTTTAAAGATGATACATTTGACTTTGAATTATTAGAAAGGAAACCTAGTGCTCTTAGTGATGTATTAAAATATAATCTTAAACCTGAATTTGTTAAATTTGCTTTTGCAAAAGGATATGTACCTAATAGATCAGAATACCTTTTATGTAAAGATAATCCGACTTTGCTTAATCAGTGGTTAGAATGTTTTAAACAATTTGATGCCCATAATAAAGAGTTTAGTAATGTTTTTAATAGTATATCTATCATTGAAGATGATGAAGTTTTAGCAATTTTACTTTCTAAAGCAGCAGAGAATCTTAATATGAGTTTTGAAGAATTTACAATGAAATTTAATGCAATAAAAAAAGTTAATAGTGAAGTACTTAAAACATTAGATTATCGTTTATTTGATGATAAATTTTCATTCTTGAATATGAATAAAATAGAGTTTTTAGGGGCACATAAAGTTGTAGCGATGAAATTATGTGAATTAAATCCACAAGAGCTTAAAATAGTTAAAAGAATAATGACATATTCTTCGTCAATAAATTGGATTGATTTAATAGATCGTACTTTAGATAATATAAAAGATTATCAGGGATTAGTTGATGATTTAGCAGATAAAGAACTAAGTGTTGAAGATATTTCTTTATTTATGAAATTAGTAGTTCATAAGAACGAATTAAAAATAAATACTTATGAAGATATGAAAAACTATGAAAAAATTGTAGCTGAGAAGATAAAACGTTTAGCAGCTATTGGAACGATTGATGCTTATAGAGAAGCTATTGCATTATCAGTTTTAGATTTAAATTATAACGAGTTTTTGCGTATTAATAATATTTATTGTGCTGATTTAGATAATTTTTGTAAAATAAGTCATAATGAAGATTTAAATAAAATTTTATTATTTATTAAAAATGTATGTACTGAGACTGATTTGGTTATTTTAAAAGAAATATATGAACAAACTCCGAGAATAAATTTAGGTGATACTTTTTTAGTTAATTTAGATTCTTTAATTAGACAGAACTATGCTATGTTATTTAATGATACCTTATATCATGTAAATGATAAAGATTTACTAACGCAAAAAAGTTATAAAAAAGTTATTGAAGAGGATGGAACAGTTAAATATGTTTTGAGTGATGGAATTGATGGGGATATAGTTTCATTTTATAGTCCAATTGGGTTAGAATATCAACAAAAAGATTTTGCTATAATGATGACTTCTTTAGGAGCTTATTCAGATCATAGAGAACCAGATGATTATTATGCTAATTGGAATATTGATTTAATAGAGTCACATGGTTTTTGTTGTAGTTATTTAACTAATGATAATCTGGGAACAGCAAGAATTTGTCATGCAGTATTAGGATTTACAGATTTTGCACCTGAAGCTTTATTATTATCGGCGCCCTTTGACATAGGTTCAAGTAATGCAAACGTAGAATTTAATACACCTCGTAAAACAAATAATGTTTTATATTGTACTCCTCGTGGTATGGTTGATAATACACGTCATACTCATAATGAAGTTGTATGGGAAAGAAGAGATTTAATGTCTTCTGGTAATTTTAAAAAAGCTCCTTCTTATGTAATCTTCTTTTGTGAAAATCTTAATAACTTAAATGAAGAAGAACAAAAAATATATAATTCAACAATAAAAGCCGCGATACAATTAGGTAGTGGAAAACCATTGCCTGTAGTTGTTATTGAGCGAGAAAAAATTGCTAAATATCAGCAACAACATATTAATGAACTATTATCAGCATTTTTAAATACAAATAAACCTGGAGTTATAAAACAAATTATTACTTTAATTTTAAATAATTCAATTGGTAATACGTATTCTCCTAATATTAATCAAAAATACTTTAGTGATGATTATAAAAAAACGATTATAAGAATGATTTTGATGAACATTATTAGTTTAGTAAAAAGGGGAGATGAAAAGTCAAAGAAACAAGCAATGGCTCTATATGATGAATTAGAAACAACAATGGAAGAAGAAAAATTAAAATTTAAAGGTGATGTTTTTAATCCTTTAGATGTATTTATTAATGAAATAAATGAGGTTGATTTACAAATTAGAATTTTATTTGATATTAGTAAAGAGGCTGGAACACTATATAAACAGATGATGACTGTTGTGTCTACAATGAATGATAATACATATATAAAGAGATGGAACTATGCTAAAGTTAATTTTGATAATACTGTAATTATGCATAAACCTGTTGATTTACAAAATTTATTAATTACAATGAATAATAATTTTAATTTAAATAAACTAGCAGAATTTTTAGATGAGTTAGAAGCTGATAATATATATCCTAATGATTCTCCTTATAATAATCGTTTCGTAGCTAATAAAATATTATATACAATATTATTAAGTGTGTATGATGGTATTGATACGATGGAATTTGCGTTTGATGATTTATTAGAAGCAATAAAATATCAGTATTGTTCTTATATGGATGGGACTGATAAAAAGAATATTAATGCTACTTTAGATAAAGCTAATACTTTAATGATTAGAAAAGGATTTAGTAAAGAAAAAATAAATAATATTAAATTTCTTATAACATTGATAAATGAGAAAGAAATAACGGAAGAAAAAGTAAATGAAGTATGTGAAAAATATAATTTAGATAAAATAGATATTAGTAATTATAAATCTTTGCAAAAAATAATAAATATTTTGCATGATGTTAATTGTTTAGAACATGTTCGTTTTGTAACAAGAGGTGAATTGGAAGAAAAATATATGTTTGATAAAGAACATATTAGGTATGCAAGATTTGCTTATCAATTACAAGAAGGTTATGCACAAACTGATTTGGATGAAATGATAAGAGAAAATCCACAATTAGCTGGTGATATTAAAGAAGTATTAAAAGGGAAAAATCCACAAATTGTATTGCGTAATTTACGTAAGAATCGCTTTGAGACACCAAAATACAAGAATAATAGTTATGAAGATGCATTCTTAGAAATAGATGTGGAAAAAGCAACTGATCCATTAGGTCTTGTAAATGAAAAAATGAAACAATATACTGATTTGCCTAAACAAATGAGTCTTATTGAGTTTTATTCTAAAATAGTTAAAATGCCTTGTTATGAGTATTTAAATAAAAAAATAGCTGGAAGAGAAGATTTATATTTAAATATGTCAGAAATTCATGGAGCAACTCATGCAAATAACGTTTCTTTATTTGCGGCTTTTATTGCAACAATGATGCAAATGTCTGATAGAGATATAAAAACAATAATAGAAGCAGCAATATATCATGATATTGGTCGTACTAATGATGGTAAAAACTTTAATCATGGTAAAATAGGAGCGATAAAATATAGTACAAATGTTAAATGCCCTAAAGATATTAAAGTAAACGAAGTTCAACTATTAATAGAAGCACATGCTGTAAAAACACCAAATGATATATATAATTTATTAGATCAATATAATATTGTAGGAGAAGATAGAAATAGATTATATCAAATGGCAACGGTAATAAGAGATGCTGATGCTTTAGATAGAACAAGGTTTAAATTATTAGAAAAATATAATAATTTAAAAGCAAATTATTTAATTAATCCTATTAGTAAAGAAATTATTGAATCTGTTCAAAGATTGAATTATATTATATATAAAGATTATATAAATCAGCAACTAGTAAGTAATCAAATGAAAATGTAGGTGGTGATTTTATGAAAGAAAATAATGATAAAATAGATTTGTCTAAACTTTCTTCACAAGAAGAACTTAGTAAAGTTGCTGAAATATGTGATAAATTAAATTATTTATTTGATAAAAAAAGAAAAGAAGTTCAAGAAAAAGAAGAAATTAAGTTAATGGAAGAAAGCGAAGAACAGCAAAAGAAATTTTAAATCTTTAAAATAATATGTTAGAAAATTCCCACTTTTCTTAAAATATGTTATAATCTTTTAGAGGTGCACATGTATGGGGAAAACAAGAAGTGAATTAAGAGAAAAAGCAATGGTTATTCTATATCAAGCTGATATAATGAAAACTCAAAAAGTAGAATATAATATTGAAGAATTAATTAATGATAATTTGGAAGTAGATAATGAATTTGTGAGAAACTTAGTTTATGGAGTTGTTACTCATGAAGAACAAATTGATGAGTTAGCTAACTCACATATGAAAGATTGGACAATTAAAAGAATTGATAAAACAGGGGCAGCTATTTTAAGAATAGGTATTTATGAGATATTATATGAAGAAGATACTCCTAATATAGTAGCTATTAATGAAGCGATAGAACTTGCTAAAAAATATAGTGATGATAATGTTAGAAAGATTATTAATGCTGTTTTAGATAAAATAAGTAATGAAAACTAGAGAAATCTAGTTTTTTTTAAAATAAAAAAGTCTACTTAGTAGACTTAGATTGAACGATATTTATTTTGGTATTTAAAAGGATTTTTAGGATCAATATGATCGAAGAAGAGAATTCCATCTAAATGGTCTAATTCGTGTTGAAAGCCAACAGCTAATTCTTCACGGACACGTAATTCTTGTTTATTACCAAATTCATCATAATATTCAATCGTCATACGAGCATGTCTGGGAACGATACCTTCAACGGGACGATTAATACTTAGGCAACCTTCACCTTCAGAAATATAAACCATTTCTTCACTCATACTTTTAATTTTAGGATTTATTACAACATATCTTTTAAATTTTCCTTCTTCATATTCATGAACCATAACGAAGATTCTTTTAGGGACACCAATTTGAATATAAGATAGACCCCAGCCAGCACGTAAATCATATTTTTCTCTTGTTTCTTCAATTTGAGACATTTCAAGATAATCCATCATATCATTTATATCTTTTAATTCTTCTTTTGTTAAAGGGAATGCTACTTCTTTACTTTTCATTCTTAATGTTTTGTCTTTTTCATCTAATATCTTAATATTAGGTAAAGTTTTAGGTAGTTTACTCATATACATCACCAACGATTTACATTTTATCAAAAAAATAGAAAAAAGACAAATTTAAAAAGGATTTTATAATCCTTTTTAGTTATTATTATTCCAATTCCAACCAGCACCAATGATGATGACTAAAAGAATAAATAAAACGATCCAAATAGCAGCACCGATACCACTACCTTGAGAATATCCGACATAACCGCCACCACATGTTGGAGCTGCGCTATAGTTACCATAGTAACCATTATTTCCATAGTAATACATACAATAACCTCCTTTATGTATCTATTATAGTTTATTAATTTATGTATAATTTTGACAATAAAAATGTTTAATTTTTTTAATTAACTTTTTAAGTTATATATTATATGTTACAATGAAAATAGGAGTGAAAGTATGAAAAAGATATTTGCTAATTTAAATTATCCGTTACTTTTTTTAATGATTATTTACTCCGTTTTTGGAATGCTAATGATTTTTTCAGCATCTTCAGTAGCTGCTGTTTTAAGATATGATGTTGCAACTAATTATTTCTTTATCAGACAATTAATATGGACTATATTAGGTCTTATTGTAGGATTTGTTATTTTATTAATTCCTACTAAGTATTATCGTTATGGTAGTAAGATAGCTATGTATGGAATGATATTTTTGTTAATGTTTATTTTTGCAGCTGGTAAAGTAGCTGGTGGAGCACAGAGCTGGTATGATTTAGGTAAAGTTAATTTTCAACCAATCGAATTTGCCAAAATAGTCTTAATAGTTTATTTAGCTGTTTATTTTCATAAACTTTCTTCAAGGAAGAAAATGTCATTGATGGATTTTTTGTATCCGATTATTTTATCAATAGTTGTGTTTATTTTAGTTGCTTTACAACCTGATTTTGGAGGAGCTTTTATAATATTTTTAATTACGGCTTTAATATTTTTTTCTATTCCTTTTGGAAAAAAACAAAAAAGACTGATCTATAAAGTTGGTATAGCAGCTGTTGCTTTTTCAGGGTTATTTTTATTGGCAATAGGAAAAAATATATTACAATCTTATCAAGTAAGCCGTATTTTAAATTTTACTAATCCTTGTCAAAGATATGCAGATGATACTGGATACCAAGTATGTAATGGATATATTGCAATTCATAATGGTAAGTTAACTGGTGTTGGATTAGGTAATTCGACACAAAAATATTTATATTTACCAGAAGCTCATACTGATTTTATCTTTCCAATAATTTGTGAAGAATTAGGATTGTTAACAGGTATTGCAATTGTAATTGGTTATTTTGCAATGTTATTTATACTTCTGGGTATTGCTAAAGAAACTAGTACAATACGTGATAGTATTTTAGTATATGGCGTATTTGTCTATATGTTATCTCATATTTTAATTAATTTATTAGGAGTATTAGGACTTATACCATTAACTGGTGTACCATTACCATTTTTAAGTTATGGTGGGTCTTATAACTTATCAGTTATTATTGCTTTATTTATCGTTCAAAGAGTTAACTATGAAAATAGTGAAAATAGAATTAAAAATAAAATTAAAAATATGTAAAAAAAATATGTGATTACGAATAAATCACATATTTTTATATAGTTTTATCTTTTCATTGAAGATGCATTTTTCTTTGCTTGTTCATTGATAATCATTTGTTCGATAACTGCTATAATTTCATCTTGTTGGACAGGAGTGAAATCTCCGTTTGTTTCTTTTTGAAATTGTGCTATCATTTTTGCTCTATCACGATATGCTAAAGTACCTATACTACCCATTAAATCTGTAACGATATGTCCATATTGTTGTTCCCATATTAGCATTTGTAATGCTGCATTTAATGATGGAATATAATGACCTTTTAAAACATTAGCTAGTTTAAATGAATCTAAATCAGTTTTTCTTGTTCTCTTGTAAGATCCTTGAGGTGATACATAGTCAATTAAATCAATTTGAATTAGTTCTAAAATTTGATCTTCAGTTAAATCATTTGTATTAACTTTTCTTCCGTCTCTTCCTATTAAATAAGTAGGACAAACACTTTTAGGTAATCCATGAACTACTGTTGCAGCAAAACGATATAAACCTTCTTCTTCATTCATTTCAGCTTGAGTTTTTTGTCTAATGTTAATCATATAATTTTTCCCCCTTACATGATATATTTATACCATATACTCTTGTTTGTGGCAAATTTTCTTTTGTTTTTGGTGAAAAAATTTTTCGAAGTAATTACTATTAGTATATTTTTAATATTTTTTTTCTTTATAACTATATATGCATAATTCTTTATTTTTTAAAGGATTATCTTTTTTTATAGAGAATATATAGGGTAGAAGGAGGAATATAATGAGAGATTTTTTAGAAGAACATTTAGAAGCAATATTAGAAGGAATAATCATTATTTTAGTAATAGCAATAATAGTGATTGTTATTTTTGATATTAAGATACCTAGAAAGGAGGAAGAAAAACAAGTCAATGAGGTGGCGGTGGCAACTAATGAAAAGGAAATAGAAAGTGAAAAGGTACTTGAAATAGAACAGGATGTAAAATACTATGTAGATATAAAAGGTGCAGTTAAGAAACCAGGTGTTTATGAAGTAAATAAAGATATGATTATTAATGATGTTATAACTCTAGCAGGTGGATTAAAAAGTAATGCTTCGACTAAATATCTTAATTTAAGTAAGAAAGTAAGCAATGAAATGGTAATTAATATTTTTACAACAACTGAAGTAAAGGATTTAAATATTACTAAAAGTGAAGAGTGTAAGACAAGTAGTGAAGACATTAGTTCTTGTGCGGCAGCCTGTGTGGTTGAAAGTGGAGCAAATGGAACTTTAGATGGTGAACAAGAAAGTTCTAGTAGTACTAATAATGATGAAACTAAAAAGCCTGAAACAAGTAACGGCAAAGTAAATATTAATACAGCTACGATTGATGAATTAATGAATGTTTCAGGAATTGGGGAATCGAAAGCCAAAGCCATTTTAGAATATCGTAATACTAATGGTAATTTTAAAAGTATTGAAGATATTAAAAATGTTTCAGGTATAGGGGACGCTTTATACGAAAAAATTAAAGATGCTATTACAATCTAATATCTTCTATATAGTTATGTTTATTATACTTGGAATATGGTGTTTACTGGGTAATATTTTAGATAGTAAAGAATCTATTTACCAAATAGATACTAATAATTTTGAAATGATTGTTACAAATTATGAGTTTGATGGTAATAAATTATCTTTAGATTTAAAGGGAAAAGAAAACTTAGTTGGAACTTATTATATCGAGTCATTAGATGAATTAAATAATTTAAAAGAAAACATTAGATATGGAGTTAAAGTTAGATTACAAGGGGATTTAAAAGAACCTATTAATAATACAATACCATATGCTTTTAATTATAAGAAATATTTAAATAATAAGAAGATTTATTATACTTTATCAATATTTAAGATAGATATAATTAAGAAAGAAAATATGTTTTATAAAATAAAGAATATTATTAATCAACGAATTAATAATATTGATAAAACCGGTTATATGAAAGCTTTTATTTTAGGTGATAAAGGAATGATCTTAGATGATAATTATAATGCTTATCAAAAAATAGGTATTACTCATTTATTTGCTTTATCAGGTATGCATATTGGTTTATTTAGTGGAATATTATTAAAAGTATTTAAGAAATTCAACGAAAAAAAGCGCTATCTAATAGTTATTATAATATTATTTAGTTATGGCTTTTTAGTAGGGTTTCCATCATCTATTTTACGATGTATTATCTTTTTTACAATAAATACATTTAATAAATTATTTGATCTTAAAATAAGTTCTATAAAAATATTATTACTCACTATTTATGTTATTGTTTTATATAATTATAGAGTCTTGGTGGATGTGGGATTTATATATTCAATATGTAGTGTAGGGGGATTACTTATAAGTAGTAGTTTTATTAAAAGTAATAGTAAGTTTAAACAAGCTTTAAAATTAAGTATTATAGCTTTTTTATTTACTTTACCTATATCATTAAGTAATTTTTATGAAGTAAATATATTATCAATTATTTATAATTTATTTTATATACCTTATGTAAGTATGATAGTTTATCCTTTATCATTAATTAGTTTTATCTTACCAATATTTTATCAATTATTTAATATAGGAATTAATCTTTTAGAATGGAGCAGTAGTTTATTAAATAAGATTACTTTAGGTAATTTATATTTATCTTTTAATAGTTTAGAAATTATTATATATTATTTTATTTTGTTACTGATAATTATTAAAAGAAAATATATATTATTTGTTTTATTATTTATGATAGTATTAATTGATATATTAGCTCCTTATTTTGATAGTTCAGGATATATTTATTTTTTAGATATAGGGCAAGGAGATTCAGCTTTAGTAATAAGTCCTTATCGAAAAGATATTATGATGATTGATACAGGAGGAATTGTTAGTTTTAGTAAAGAAGATTGGATGAAGAAGAGTAAAGAATATATGGTAAGTGATAATGTAATTACTTTAATGAAAGCTTTAGGAATTAAAAAAATTGATTTGCTTATATTATCTCATGGAGATGCTGATCATGCAAAAGAGACCTTAAATATTTTAGAAGAAATTGATATAGAATGTTTAAAGATAAATGAGGGAGATTTAAGTAATTATGAAAAATTAGCGTTAGATAAAATAAAGGTTTGTGATTATAAAGCAAAAGGAATGGAACTTAATTTTTTAAATTATAAAGATTATCATGATGAAAATGGGAATAGTGTTTTAAGTTATTTAAAAATATATGATACAAAGATTATTTCTTTTGGAGATGCTCCTATAGAAGCAGAAGAAGATATAATAAAGAAATATAATTTAAAAAAGACGGATATTGTTAAGTTATCACATCATGGAAGTAAAACGAGTAGTAGTTATAAATATTTAAAAGAAGTAAATCCTAAAATAGCTATTATTAGTAGTGGAAGAAATAATCGCTTTAATCATCCATCACCAGAAACAATTGAAACTTTAAATAAATTACATATTGATTATTTAAATACACAAGAAGTAGGAACAATTAGTTTTAAAATAAATAAAAAAGGTTTTATAAAGAAAGTATATGAGCCATAATTATGGAACATAATTTAATATAAGACATAAAATATAGTAACATCAGCTGATGATTTAGATAAATTGAAAGAAGTCTTTCTTCTTTCTTTTTTGTTACTGAAATAAATGTTATAATATTAGTGGTGAAAGCTTATGAGTAATATCTATTTAATAAGTTCTAGTAGTATTCATTTAATAGATGAAGAAATAAAAAAAATTGTAAATGATAAAGCATATACAACATTTGATTTAAATAATGTCTTAATGGATGATGTCTTAGAAGAAGCCGCTTATTTTTCATTATTTGATGATATTAAATATATTGTTTGTAAGAATGCTAATGTATTTGCTAGTACAAAAAAGAGTACTAGTGAAGATAGTGTATCTAAAAAAGATGATAAATTACTTAAATATTTAGATGAACCTAATCCAAATACTGTTTTAATTTTTACAATAAATGGGAAAGTAGATAGTAAAAAGAAAATAGTTAAAACTATTAAAGAAAGATATAGTTTTATAGAAATACCAGATTTAAAACCTAAAGAAACTTTTAGTAAAATAGAAGGCTTACTTAAAAAAGATAATTATAAAATAGATAGTGATACTTTATATTATATAATTAATAATTCTTTAAATAATTATGATTTAATTGTTAATGAACTAGAAAAGATTAAATTATATTATAAAGATAGTAAAGTAATTAAATATGATGATGTTATAAATATAGTAAGTTGTAATTTAGAGGATAATAATTTTAAATTTATAGAAACAGTTATGAATAAAAAAATGGTAGAGGCTTTTAAAATATATGATGATTTAATGATTTTAAAAGTTGAACCGATTATGTTAATGATGATGATAGCTAAAGAAATAAGAAATACTTTACTTACTAAGATGATGAGTAAGAGTAGAAGTCGTAGTGAAATAATGAAAGTTCTTGGATATAATTATGATTTTCAATTAGATAAAATTCTTAATTATACAAAAATGTATACTAAAAAGGAATTAGAAGATTATTTAATTTTAATAAGTGATTTTGATTATAAAATTAAAAGAGGTAAGATAAGTAATAAGTTAGCTTTACAAATGATTATTATGCAAATATGTAAATAAAAAGCAAGAAATTAATTTCTTGCTTTTACTATTTCATAAATCTTTTCGGTATTTTTAAAGTTTAATTTAGCAATATCATTTAGAATATCTTTACCATATTTAGTTACTAAGGTTGCACCAACTTCATCAACTAAAGAAGAAGCTCCTAAAGGTATTTCAACATTAAATCTTTGACTTAATTTTTTCATCTCTTTTAAAAATATATAACGACTGATGATTGAGGAAGCAGCAACGGCCATACATTGATCTTCAGCTTTAGTCATAAAAGTAATATTAGTTACTTTTTTAGGAACATTATTTAAATGCATATAGTAACTTTTAGGATTCTCAAATTGATCAACAACAATCTTATTGCAGTTAGGTTCTTTTTCAACCATAGAAAGTAAACATTTATTATGTAAGATGGCTTTTATTTTATTCATATTGATATCAGGACTATGATAATCATTATATTCTTTATTAGTAAGGATAATAGTGGTATGAGGAATCTTTTTTATTAATTCAGGAGCTATTTTAATAATAGTTTCATCGGTTAGTTTTTTAGAATCTTTGACACCTAGTTCTTGCATATAAGAAATATTATCTTTAGATACATAAGATGCAGTTACGACTAAAGGACCAAAATAATCACCTGTACCAACTTCATCTGAGCCAATACTTGAGACATTAATAAAGACTTTCTTTTCTTCTTTTTTATTATCTTTAGCTTTACTTTCAGTATCAATTAAACGATTATTTAATAGACGTTCTTGTTCAGTCCAATAACTCGCTTCGATATCGGCACCAATACCTTGAAACATTACTTTACCGGATTCATATAAAGTCGTAACGCAATCAAAATCTTTGACTTGAAAAATAGCATAGGGAGGAGTCTTTTCACACTTCATATCCTCATAATGTTTAATCATCATCTCTTTAATATTATCACTTACTTTAAAGACGATTGTTACTTGTTTTGGTTTATTAAAATTCATATAAACACCTCGTAGTTATCTTATCATATTTTCCTTTAAAATTCATTAATTATATAATATAATTATAGTAGGAAGGAAGATATAATGTTAAGTTTAGTTTTTAATAATATGGGAAGCATTGTTATCAATGTAGTTTTACTTATTTTACTTGGAGCTGGAATTTATTATGGTTATAAAAAAGGTTTTTTAGAAAGTAGTGTTAGATTTTTAGGTACAATAGCAGCTTTGATTGGGTCTTATATATTTAAAAATCCTATATCAGTATTTTTATATACTCATTTTCCTTTTTTTAAATTTAATGGTCTTTTTAAAGGTATTGCTATATTAAATGTTGTTGTTTATGAAATTATTGCCTTTTTATTATTATTTACCACATTAATGATTGTTATAAAAATAGTATGTAAAATTACGGGATTAGTAGATAGATTATTATCATTTATATTCTTATTTGGTTTACCAAATAAAATATTAGGAGCAATAGTTGGTTTTATAGAATCAGTAATTATTTTATATTTTGTATCTTTTGCTGTGAAATTTGCTTGTAATTTTAATAATATAAATTTACCCGAATCATTAATGGATGATATTGTTAATATGCCAGTTTTAAATGATACTTTTGGAGGAACTTTAAGTTCTTTAGACGAGATAACTTCGCTAGCTAAAGAATATGAAGATCAACAAGATAAGGATGAGTTTAATCAAAAAACAATTGATGTTTTATTAAAATATGATATTATAACTGAAGAAAATTTACAGATACTAATTGATAGTGGTAAAATAAATATTTCCGAGGAGTGATATAATGTTAAAAAAATTATCTTCTAATGATAAATATGAAGAATTAATAAAAGAAGGAGATTGGTTAGTTGATTTTTCAGCTACTTGGTGTGGACCTTGTCGAATGCTTGAACCAACTTTAGAAGAGTATGGTAAGAATAAAAATGTCTTACAAGTAGATGTAGATGAATTCAATGAACTTGCAATGAGTTTTGGAATTATGAGTGTGCCAACATTACTTGCTTATCGTGATGGAAAACTACTTAATAAAAGTATTGGTTTAGTTGATAAAGAGACGATTGATAAATTATTTAATTAAAAAGAGTTAGAAAATTCTAACTTTTTTTTAGTTTTGTTTACGTAAAATATGGTATAATTTAACGCCTTGTTCAGTAGGAGATTCACCATCTGTTATGAATTTAGCTACTTCATTTATAGCTAAAATGTTTTCTTTAGCATAAAATACTTTTTGGATATTATCGACATAATTAAGAATAACCCAATCATCGCCTAAAATAACACTTTCAATATTTTCAATATTAGTAATTAAGCGATAATTATATCTTTTTTCTTGGATTTCTTCTTTAGGACCGATAAAACAAGATAGTGCTCTAAGACGATTTATACGATTTAATATTTCTTCGGTTATTTCGTCTTTCATATAAATTTTAATAGAATGACGAGGACGTATATAAGTATCTGGTTGATCGTTTCGGCTAATATCAAATGGTCTTACAAGAGCACGATTATCACGAGAAGCGATTAATAAAGCAGGGTAGTGATCTCCAAAATCAGTAGTAAAGCTATGATTAGGGTTATATGGAGCTTCTTGAAGGAATTGTTCTTCGGCATCGTCATATAAATGAATAAAACGTTGCCATTCATCATCATAAACATTGATAGGTTCGTGAAATAAGATAGGATTTAGTACTTCGAAGGCACCTTCAAAGTAAGGATTTTCTAAAATACCAGCACGATTACATACAACATAATCGATTGGACAATCATCATCTTTAGTCATATTAATAAGTTTTTTAGCCATTAATTTAACTAAATTAGTTATTTGAAGAATTTCAGTAAATTCTTCTTGATTTTCAGGAATAACTTTGTTATTTTTCCATCTAATTCCATTAATCATTAAAATGTTATTTCTTCTAAAACAAGATGCACGTGCTACTAATTCACCTTTATCATTAGTTATTTTTATGACATAACCATCTTTACTTAATAAGCTATATATAAAAAAGTCATTTTCATTTACAGAAACAAAGAAACAAGTTTTAGTTTCAATGCCACTTATAAATACCTTTGGATCATTGTTATAATAACGAGATAGGGTATAATTACCTAAAGTAACATTACAATCAAAAGGTAAACTACTAGTTTGATAACGTTCGCTACGAACAGCTAAATCTAAAATAGAATTTAATCTTTTTCTGATAATTTCATTAGTTATAGGAACACCAAGAAACTGATTGTAATTGATAATTTTAGAAACATTTTCAGGTCCTATTAAGCCAATTAAAATATCGTCTGCATAAACATATAAATAGGCTTTTCTTATTATTTCATTTAAATTTTCGTTAGTTAATTTATCGATTTGGCAATATTTTACAATATATTGAAAATTATTAATTATTACAGAAATTGTTGATGTTTCAATATTACCGGATATATATGCCCATAATAAGCCTTTATTTAATAATAAATCTTTTAAAATAGCAAATTCTTTTTCACTAAGAATATTAATATTTAAAGTATTTATTTGTAATAATAATTCTTTAATCTTTTCATGTTTAAACCATGGAGTTATATCAATAGTATAATTTTCTTGATTTTGGGAAGCGAAACTTTCAGAGTTATCAACTAAAAGTTGTAGTTGATTCTTTTGATAGGCGTACTCTTTTTGAATTATATTATGAATACCTTTGATACTTTTTAAATAGCGAGTATAAGCGATGCAATCAGCACGTTCTTCTTTAGTTAAAATTTTTGGAACATCGAAAATAAATGTGCCATTTTCAAGGATAACTTTACAATCTTCACATTTACTCATTATAGTACTTATTTCTTCAGCTAAATTTAAATTGGCACTATGTACTAAAGCTTTTAAAGCGATAAATTCTAAACTTTCCTCATTAATTTTAGCTCTTTTAATTTTTGTACGATAAAGAATAATTTTATAGATTGCTTCTTTTTCAATATTTGAACAATTAGCTAATTGATTATTTAATTTACTTTCGTAGTTATGTTTTAAACGATTACATGTTTTATTAGCTTTAAAGTAATCAAAAAAATGAGGTTTACTTATATTAGTATTTAAAACTTGTTCAATAGATTCCATATAATTTGGAGTAAATGAGGCTTTAATAAGCTCTTCTAATTGAGTTTCATTTAATTCAATATTAAATTTACGAGCTATATAAGAAGTTATTATTTCAATATTATATGACTTACTTTTAAGAATATAATTTATAAAGTCTTCAATAGAATATTTAACTTTACTTTTTTTGAAGAAAGTTATATGAGGCTGTAAGGCTTTTTTACGTTCGGCAATAATACTTTTTATATAGCTTTCTTTATATTTTGAAGTAAATTTTCTAATTATTTCTTTTAATTCTGCTTGAGATTTTAAACGACGATTATGTTCAGGAAGACTTTCTTTAAGAGGATCTTTAATATCTTTAATTAATGTTATTAAGTCTTTAGTTTCCATATTCATTGTTTCAGCAATTAATTTAATTTCATGATTATATGTTTTTAAAGTTTGTAAGATGCCATTTTTTCTAATTGATAATTCTAAAAGACCATAAAAGCCATGAGGTATTATTTTATTTTGAGAATTAATATCGTCGTATTGTTTACTGGCATAATTTTCTGTAGTTAAATTATATACTTCAATAGTTGCTGTAGGCAATGTTAAAAATAATTCTTTTAGGCGTGGTTCACCTTTTATATATGATTCGATAATTGTTAATTCTTTTTGAATTTTATCGTTATTATTCTTCATGTAAATCCCCCTTTAATTCATTAAAATTTTAACATAGGGTATTAATTTCCGTCAAATTTTGAAGCCTTGGTAGTTATCAACAATTGACAAATGTCGACCGGGGGGGGGTATAATTTTTAATAGTAAAGGGTTGTATAGATATTATGGGAAAAAGTAAGAAAAAAAACAAGACAATACTAGATATAATAAATACAGA
>CANQFI010000023.1 GCA_947598455.1 uncultured Bacilli bacterium
TAAAATATGATATAAATAAAACATAAATAAATACGAGGAGTACTTTTTTTATGAAAGAAAAAATAATAAATATCTTATTACCAATACTTATAATTATTCAACCAATCTTATCATTATATGAATTATATTATAATCCTATCTTTGAAATAGCTGGCTTCCAAATATCTACTATTATAAGATACTTATTACTAGGTATTTTAGGTTTAATTCTTATATATAAAACTAAACTTAAAACATATCGTAAAAGTTTAATAATATATTCAATTCTTTTAATAATATATATTATCTTTCATCATTTAAATGCCTTACATTTTAAATCATTAATTCCTGGTAATTTAAATTATAGTTTAATAGAAGAAATATTATATTTAATTCGTTATTTAATACCAATCTTTTTAGTTTATTACATGTACCATAATGAGACATCATCTAGTACTTTTAGAAAAATTATCTTAATTTTTTGTTTCATAGTAAGTCTTAATGTCATTATAACTAATATTTTTTATCTTTCACGTACTAGCTATGATAACTTTAAAACTACTTATAATATCTTTGATTGGTTTACTAAAAGTAATCAAATAAGTCATATTAATGCTTCATCTAAAGGATTATTTTATTCACCATCAATTATTACAACTTTATTAATTATAACACCATACATATTTTATTCATTCTTTAATGATGGTCACAAAATAGATTTAATATGTCTAATATGTAATATGCTAGCTTTATTTATGGTAGGAACTAGAGCTTGTGCTTATGGATATGTTCTAATTGCTGTTTTAATGCCAATTATTTATTTAATAGTAACAATCCTTAATAAAAAAACAATCGTCGTAAAAAGAGTAGTCATAGTTACTTTTCTTATTATAATAAGTGGTTTTATCTTTGCTAAATCTCCAGCTATAACACGTGAACAATTTGAAAATAATACAATTCAAAACATTACTAATAATACTCCTAAAATAACTGAAGATGATGAAGAAGATAAAGACTTAAAAGAACTAACTATTAATGATATCTACAATATAAGTGATCGTAATCGTCAAAAAGAATTAACAATAAAATATATAAAAAATAATATAAAAGTCTTAGGAGTATATGAAAAATTCCCAGATAAATATCCATACCAATATGATTGGGAATTCTGGTTAGAAACTCTTGTTAAAGAGCCACCTGAAGCTAAAGCAAATAGTCGTTTTATTGAAGAAAAAATGCTTAAAAGAGTTAAAGAAATAAACAATAACAAATATGATAATCTCTTAGGTTTAACTTATAGCCGTACTTCTAAAGTCTTCAATCTAGAACGTGACTATGTCTATCAATATTATTCATTAGGCATAATAGGTTTAATCTTACTAGTCATACCATTACTAGCAATATTTATCTATAATGGCTTTAAAGTCCTAAATAAAAAACATTTTAATCTATTAAATATTAGTTTATGTTTTGGTTTAGGATTAATCTTCTGTATAGCATACTATTCAGGAGATATCTTAGATAATATTGCTACTAATACTATAATTGGTTTTACTTTAGGATACTTAGTTAAAAATATTGCAGATGAAAATAAAGTAAAAGTAAAAAAGATTGCAAAAAAATAATAATTAATTCATAATTATTATAAGATCTAAGCGAAAGGTAGGGGAAAAAATGCGTACTAAAAAAGCCCTAAAAGGAACAATCTACGAAATAATTCCCACAATTATAATTGCTTTATTAGGTTTAATTAAAACTAAAGTATTTATTGAATACCTCGGTTCTGATATGAATGGATACTATCAGTTTATTAATCAATTTATTAGTTATTTATTTTTAGCTGAAGCTGGTTTTACTACTGCAATCACTTATAAATTATATAAACCAATTGCTAAAAAAGATAATGAAAAAATATCTGAATTATACTATGGTGGTTTAAAAATATTTCATCGTATTGGTTTAATAATTTCAGCAGGTATTCTCATATTATGTTTTTTCTTTAATTTCTTTATTCATGATACTAATAGTATTAAATTAATTGTTATCATATCATTTATATTAATATCATTAAGTAATGTTATTTCATTCTTCTTTTATTCTAAAATGTATCAAGCTCTATATGCTGCTAATCAAGAAGTATATAAAGCATCTATGATAACTAATATCTTTAAAATAATATCTGAAATAGCTTTAATTATAATACCAATCTTTTATCCATCTCTTCTTTTAATAGCATTAATAATGTTTATTTGTAAAGTAGGCGAAGAAATAGCTTTTATATTTATTAGTCGTAAAAAATTTACTATTAATAAAGTACCAAAAGATAAATATGATACTAGTGCTTATAAAATGACTAAAGATTTAATATTTTCTCAAATCGGTTATTTAGCTTTTAATAATATAGATATGGTTATTATAATGGGCTTTAAATCATTAGGAGCTATAGCTGTAAGTATTTATTCAGCATATAACTATATAAGTCGATTTATCTTTTCTTTAATTGCTAAAATATCTAGTGTAAGCTTACATTTATTAGGTAATGTCTTTGTTAAAGATGAAAAAGAAAATACTAAAGGTATCTTTAATGAATATTTAAGCTTTAGTTTTATCTTAGCTACTATCTGTAGTTTATGTTTCTTTATTGGCGCTAGAAGTTTCATTAAAGTATGGATAAATGATAGTAATTATCTTTTAAATATTTATACAGTAGGTGCTTTCTCATTAATATTATTCTTATCAATTACTATGGAACCTCTAACTGGTGTTATATCAGCTAATGGTTTATTCAAAGAAAGTAAATATTATACTTTGACAAGTTCTATCTTAAATTTAACTTTATCTGTTATTTTATGTAAGTACTATGGTATTGTTGGCGTTTTAATAGCTACTATTATTTCATACTTACTAGATATAACTTTTAGAAGTATATTAGTTATTCAAAAAGTTTTCCCCGAAATAGGCTATAAAAAACTTTTTAGTAAATATATTATTTCTTTTATTATTATAATTACTTTAATCTTTATATCTTCAATAGTTGAAAATAGATTCTTAAATATAAGTACCAGTTATTTATCATTCTTCTTAGGTATAATTATTATTTTTATTATAAGTTCAATTCTTATTTTATTATTATATTGCTTAATATATAAATCAGCACGTTCATTAATAAAAAGAGGAAGAAGGTTATTAGCAAGATGAAAGTAAGTATCATAATACCCGTTTATAATACTGAAAAATATTTAGAAAAATGTTTAAATAGTGTTACAAATCAAACCTATCAAGATCTTGAAATAATCATCATTAATGATGGCTCTACTGATTCATCAGAAACCATAATTAAAAAATACGCTGATAAATCCCAACAAATTAAATATTTAAAGCAAAAAAATGCCGGTCAAAGTAGAGCTCGTAATAATGGTTTAAAAGCTGCTACAGGTGATTTAATAGTCTTTCTAGATTCTGATGACTTCCTAGATACTAATATGATTTCTAAGTTAATTAAACCATTTGAAGAAGATAAAAATATCGAATTAACTTTCTGTAATTATTATATGTATTATAGTGAAGATAAAATAATTAAAAACCAATATTTTCAAAATTCAATCTCTGACTTAAAAAAAGCCTATTTAATTGAGCCACCAGGACCAGCCTTTAAAATGTATAAAAAAAGTTTATTAAAAAATTTTACATTCCCCGAAGGCATAATATACGAAGACTTAGCTTGCGTCCCATATTTAATTGCTAAAGCCAAAAAGATAGCTTATATTGATGAATACTTATATTATTATCGTCAACATACTACATCTACTATAAATAATCATCAATATAGTAATAAAAAACTAGATATCTTAAAAGCATCTGCGTTATTATGTCAAAAATTTAATACTAAAGATTTAGAAGAATATCAAGAAGAAATAGAATTTCTTTTAATAAAACATCTATTTTATTATGCTGGATTACGTTTTTATCGTTATCATAAACCTAAATCTAAATTAAAATTAATAACTGATTTTAAAGATAAATATCTTCCAAATTATCAAGATAATTATTATTATCAAAATCTCTTAAGTAATTCAGAAAAAAAAGCTATTTCTAAAATATTAGCTAATAATGTATTATATTGTTATTTATATAGTATAAAACTTAAATTCATCAAGTAAAGGAGTTCAAATTATGAAAAAAGAAACAAAAATTCCTAAGGTTATTCATTATGTTTGGGTAGGTGGTAAACCCATCCCTAAAGATTTAAAGAAATGTATGAAAAGTTGGCAAAAGTATCTACCCGATTATGAAGTAAAAGAATGGAATGAAAATAATTTTGATGTTAATTCTCATCCTTTTTGTGCTGCTGCATATAAAGCTAAAAAATGGGCTTATGTCAGTGATTACATAAGAGCCTATGCTTTATATAATGAAGGTGGTATATATTTAGATACTGATAATTTAGTTGTCGCTAATTTAGATGATTTATTAAATAACAAAGCATTTGTCGGTTATGAAACAGATGAATATCCTTTTACTGCTTGTTTTGGTGCTGTAAAACATCATCCTTTATTAAAAAAACTATTAGATTACTATGATAAAACACCATTTCGTTTTGATAAAAAAGATCAAATGAAAGAAGTTAATAGTAAAATAGTAGCTAATATTTTAATTAATGATTATAAATGTAAAACTGGTAATATCGAACAATTATTAGATGATGATATAAAAGTTTATAAAAAAGAAGTCCTATGTAATCCTTCTAAAGATTCAAAAGTAATTCATATTTTTACAGGTACTTGGATGGAAGGTATTAAACCTTTTAAAAGAAAAATAGTTAAATATTTAAAGTTAAATATTAAAACTCCTAAAGATGCAGCTTTTTATAATAAATATATATCTAAAGGTAAATAATGGTGATATCTATGAAGAAAATATCTATTTTAGGTCTTCACTTAAATTATGGTGGAGTAGAACAAGCTATTATTAATCAAGCTAATTGTTTATGTGATAAATATGAAGTTGAATTAGCTATTACATATAAGTTATTATCAAAACCAGCTTTTAATTTATCACCTAAAGTAAAAATTAAATATTTAACTAATGTTAAACCTAATCGTGAAGTATTTAAAAAATATTTAAAAGAAAAACATTTTATCTTAGCTTTTAAAGAAGGTTTAAAAAGTCTTAAAGTTCTTTATTTAAAATCTAAAACTATGAAAGATTATATAAAGTCTTGTAATTCAGATATTATCATATCAAGTCGTGTTGATTTTACAAAACTATTAAATAAGTATGCAAAACCTAATACCATAACCATTGCTGAAGAACATGCTCATCATAATAATAATTCTAAGTATATTAATAAAGTAATAAAAAGTTGTACTCATATCAATTATTTAATTCCCGTTTCTGAAGAATTAACTAATTTTTATAAATCTAAGTGTCCTAATACTAAATGTCTTTATATACCTAATTGTCTAGATTATTGGCCAACTAAGGATTCTAATCTCAAAAGTAAAAATATTATCTCTATTGGTCGTCTATCTAAAGAAAAAGGTTATTTAGATTTAATTGATGTTTTTAAATTAATATATGAAAAAGATAATACATATCATTTAAATATTGTTGGAGACGGTAATGAATATGATAATATATTATCTAAAATAAAAGAATATAATCTTGAAAGTAACATATCTTTATTAGGTTTTAAATCTAAAGATGAAATTCATAAATTACTTGAAGATACCAGTCTTTATTTAATGACTTCATATGAAGAATCATTTGGTTTAGTATTAATTGAAGCTGGTTCATTTGGTATTCCAGCCATTGCTTTTTCATCAGCACAAGGTGCTCATGAAATAATTAAAGATAATGTAAGTGGTTATTTAATATCAAATCGTAATAAAGAGGAAATGGCTAGTAAAAGTATTAAGTTATTATCTGATTCTAAAAAATTAAAAGAAATGGGTCAAGAAGCTAAAAAAATATCTGAAAGATATAAATTTGAAAATATTAAAAATGAATGGTTAAAATTTATTGACGAGGTGACAAAAGATGCTTAAATATTTTGATAAATTATATTCACAAGGAGCTGAAAGCTTTTATCAAATTGTTGATGATAATTTAAAAAATGAAGTAAAAACCTTTATTGTCACAGCTAACCCCGAAACTTTTACTTATGGTGAAAATGATAAAGAAGTCAATAAATTATTATTAGATAAAGAAACAACTTTAATTCCTGATGGTATCGGTATTGTAAAAGCTTCTCATACGCTTAATTACGAAGTAAAAGAACGTATTACCGGTATAGATTTAGCTTCCCATTTACTAGAAGTATGTCAGAAACATAAATATAAATTAGCTTTATTAGGAGCTAAAGAAGAGGTAATAGTTGCTTTACAAGAAGTAATTAAAAAAGATTATCCTAATATAAAAGTAGTAAAAGCTCAAAACGGCTATAATGAAGACAAAGATAGTTTCTTTAAAGAGATAGCCAAATTAAAACCAGATGTATGTCTAGTCGCTTTAGGTATACCTAACCAAGAAAAATTAATATATAAACACTTAAATGACTTTGATAAAGGTATATTTGTTGGAGTAGGGGGATCATTTGATGTTTTAAGTGGTACTAAGAAAAGAGCTCCTAAATTCTTTCAAAAATTAAATATTGAATGGTTATATCGTATTATAAAAGAACCCAAAAGAATAAAAAGATTTTATGATAATAATGTTAAATTTATTTTTAAAGTTAAAAAACTTAAAAAGACAAAAAAATAATTTTGCCTTTTTTTATAATAAGGTTTATGCTATGATATTTGTAAGAAACATAATACCATATGCAAAGGAGAATTAAATATGATAAAAGTAATGACTATTTTCGGTACTAGACCAGAAGCCATTAAAATGGCTCCACTAGTAAAAGAATTACAAAGTCGTAAAGAAATAGAATGTATTGTCTGTGTTACAGCTCAACATAGAGAAATGTTAGATCAAGTATTAGAGACCTTTGATATTAAACCAGATTATGATTTAAATATTATGAAACAAGGTCAAACTCTAAGTGATATTACAACTAGAGCTCTACTAGGTTTACAAGATGTAATAAAAGAAACTAAACCAGACCTTGTCTTAGTTCATGGTGATACTACCACCACATTCGCTGGGGCTTTAGCTGCTTTTTATGAGCAAGTTGCTATCGGACACATTGAAGCCGGTTTAAGAACCAACGATAAATATAGTCCATACCCAGAAGAAATGAATCGTCAAATGGTCGATTGTATGACAGATATGTATTTTGCGCCTACTAATCTTAGTAAAGAAAACTTACTTAAAGAAAATATTGAAGAAGATAAAATATATGTCACTGGAAATACTGTTATTGATGCTATGAGCACAACTATAAATGATAGTTACACACATCAAGAATTAAAATGGATTACTAGTTCTGATCGTATGATCTTACTTACCGCTCACAGAAGAGAAAACTTAGGTGAACCAATGCGTCGTATCTTTAAAGCTATTAGAAGAATAGTTGATGAATTTCCTGACGTAAAAGTAATCTATCCTATTCATCTAAATCCTAAAGTAAGAGAAGTAGCTAATGAAATATTTAGTGACTGCGCAAGAGTTAAACTAATTGAACCTCTTGAAGTCTTTGATTTCCATAACTTCCAAAATAAAAGTTATTTAATCTTAACTGATTCCGGAGGTATCCAAGAAGAAGCTCCATCCCTAGGTAAACCAGTCTTAGTTCTAAGAGATACTACTGAAAGACCAGAAGGAATCGATGCTGGTACCTTAAAATTAGTAGGTACAGATGAAGAAACTATCTATAAAGAAACTAAAAAACTTTTAACAGATGAAAAAGCTTACAATAAAATGTCTAAAGCTAATAATCCATATGGCGATGGTAAAGCAAGTCAAAGAATTGTCGATGCAATTATCGATAAGTTTAAAGATAAAATATAATAATCTTAATTAAAGCAAAGGACAAAGTATCATATCTTTGTCTTTTTATTTTTTACTAATTGTAAAGAAATAAAATATATATTATAATTATAAAAGAATAAAAGGTGATTGAAATGTTAAAAGCAATATGTTTAGGAAGAATCAGTTATGATATTAATTTACCAGTTGATGTTATGCCAAAAGAAGGTACAGTAAATGAATTTTTTGATAAACAAGGAAGTGTTGGTGGTGAAGCTGCCACAATGGGTTGTTGTTTAGCTAGATGGGGAATAAACACATCAATTGCTGGGATCTTAGGAAATGATGTGTTTGGTACACGTATTCGTAAAACTTTTGATAAACTACGTATTGATACTAGATATATTGAACCATCATATGATAATGATACTCAAATATCTGTAGTCATCGTAAATAAGAGTTTAAGAAATCATACTATCTTTAATCTATCAGACAAATTTATCAGTTTAAAAAAATGTGATTTTGATTTTACTCCAGATCTAATATGTGTTGATGGTTATGACTCAGTCCAATCCAAAAATCTTCTTGATAGATTTCCAAAATGTCCTTCAATTTTATATGCCAACATTATCTCTAGTTCTGTAATAGAATTAATCAAAAAAACTAAATATGCTGTTTGTACCCAAGAATTTGCTGAAAGCATCGCTGGAGTAAAAATTGATTTTCAAGTTCCTAAAACTCTTGTTGAATTATATCAAAAATTAAAAAAGAAATATCTAAATACTGAATTTGTTATAACATTGGGTGAAAGAGGTGCATTATATTGCATTAACAATCAAATAAAAGTAAGTCCATCATTAAAAGTTAATGTTGCAGATACTCATGGCTGTGGTTCAATTTTTAGAGCAATGTTTGCTTATACTATAGCTAATGGCGATGATATTGAAAAAGGTGTCAAAATGGGATGTATTGCCGCAGGTTTAGCTGCTACCAAAATTGGCGCAAGCGATTCAATTCCTACATTAGAAGATATTAAAAATCTATATGAGCAGAATTATTCGTGATCCCTTTACTTATCACTTACCACACCTTGATATTCACGGCGAAACAAGTCTAACATGCATAGCTGTTATTAAGTCATTTATAAATGATAATCTTAAACTTAAAAACCCTAAAATAATTATTATTCATGGTAAAGGCACTGGAACCCTAAGAAAAGCTACTCATGAGTATCTCCGTAAATGCCCTAAAGTGGCAAAATACTATATTGATGGTTTAAATGATGGAGAAACCATCGTTGAGTTAAAAATTCAATAGCAAAAATCTAATATTTTTGCTATTTTTTTCTTGAAAAACAGAACTTTCGTTGTTATAATAAAGGTCCAAAACCATCATAAAGGGCAATTTTTAATAAATATTAAGCAAAATTTGACGGGGTTCGGCTTTTTATGCTAGACTATAAGCACAAAAAGAAATTTAGGGGGAATAAAAAATGAAAGGATATGTTTTAGATTACATTAACGAAAACGAGTTTAAAAAATTAGAAAGAGCATTAAAAAAATATAATATGCTTGCCTATAAAAAATTAAACTTCGAATATTATCCAGCCTTAAGAAATGGTAAATTTGTCGGTGTTATGACAAGTCAAAATAAAAAAGCTGGTACTGAAACTTATGAACTAAAACTACCTAGTGATAGTATGTTTACTCAAGTTCATGGTGACGTAAAATTAATATATACTGTCTATATTAAGGAACAAACAATTATGTTAAATACTATTACACCATCTGATATTCTTTTAGAAGGACATCAATCAGAACTTACTACATATAAAGGTATAATGATTTCTAAGAAAAATGCATCTAAAGACATGTTTAAAATTGATTTATTAAAGATGTTACAAGATAAATAGGAGCTTTAAAGCTCTTTTTTTTGACTAAAATTTGCATTTTTTACTAACTTATAATAATATAATTAACTACAAAAGAGGGGAAAATTATGAAAAAAAAGTTTATTTTAAATGCTATATTAATAAACATATGTATCTTATCATCCATAATCCTCTTTACAGGTTTAATTTTAATTAAAAATTTATCTAATTTAAGAATAATAAGCATTTTTATTATCTATCTTATTATAACAGTACTTATTATATATTGTTATTTAAATAAAAAAAATCTCATCTATAATATTGGTATAATAATTACTATTATAATTACTATAATAAGCTTTTATAATATAAATAATCTAAACAAAACATATTCCTATCTTGAAAACATCTTTTACAAAGAATATAAATATAATACATATGATGTCTATGTTAATAAAAAGAATACTAAATATAGTAATCTAACTAAACTAAATGGTAAAAAAATTGGTATGTTAGAAGAAAATAGTCAAAATATCATATTATACCTTGATAAAATTTCAAATATTGAATATAAAACATATCAAACAAGTGATGAATTAATTAGTGCTTTTACTAACGGCGAAATCCAATCAATTATTATCAATACAGAAGAATATAAAAATTTAAATAATAATGATAATATAAAAAGTAAAATAGTTTCAATATATACAAATAAAATAAAAGAATTAATTTAATCAACAATATTTACAAATTTATGATATATTAATTAAGAAAAGTTTTGGAAGTGAAAAATATGAATAAAAAGAAATCGAAATCGCAAAAACAGCGTCAAAATAATCGTAAAAAAATTATTGCTATGAAAGAGGTTAATCCTGAAGAATTAAAAAAGAAAACCAAAGAAAAAACTACTAAAAAACCTCAATTAATAGACAAAAACAAAGTTAAATACAATGTTGTTTTAAAAAATAAAAAAATTGAATTCCAAAATATTAAACCAACTAAAACTATAACTAAAAAAAATCCAAATAATAAAAAGAACAATAATTCAGCTTCAAACGAACATTCTATTAAAAAAATTTTCATTTTTATTAAAAACAATATTCACATATTATTCAATTCCATTTTAATATTACTATTTTTAATCTTAATTTTAGGTTTATATGAGACCGAAATATTTAATAAAACTATTAATATATATATTATGAGTATCCTAATCTTTTTTATGCTAATTGCCATATCATACAATAAATATATTAGTGGAAAAGTATTTACAACAATCTTATGTATAGGTATGAGTTTTGGTATTTATGGTATGAATTATACTTATGATTATATAAATTGTTTAAATTCTAGTTATTATGAAGCTAAAACATACTATGTTATAACTTTTGATAACAACACTAATAAAAATATTTATAATCTAAGTAATAAAACTATTGGTTTATTAAATAATAACCATACTAATGTTGAAAAAATTCTTAATATTAAATTAGATTCATCTAAATATGAAGTATATGAAGATATTAATTTACTATATAGTGATTTTTTTGCTGAAAAAACAAGAGCTATCATTTTAAATGAAAATCAATATTATTATTTACTTAATAATATTGAAAACAAAAACCGATCAGTTAAAGTTCTTTTTGAATTTAATGCTAACTCCAATAAATAACCATCTAATCTTTTATTATTAAAAATTTAATTTATTAAAAAGAAGTTATCTGTTATAATATAAAAGAAGGTGACTAAAATGAAAATAAAAAGAATCTTTGCTTATCTATTTGATATTATACTAGTTTCATTTATCGCATCACTTGTTTTTGCTCTTTTTACTAACGAGCAACAAGCTGCGGACTATGAAGAATTATATACTGAAAGTACCAATTTGTTATTAAATGCCGGTTCTGGAGAAATTAATGAAGATGAGCTTATTGATCTTACATATCGTATGCAAATAGCTACTAAAGCATCATCTATTATTAATATTGGTTTATTAATAATTTACTTTGGTGTTGCTTCATACTTAATGAAAGGCCAAACATTAGGTAAAAAGATCTTTCACATAAAAGTAGTATCAGCTAATGATAAAGATTTAAATCCTTCTTTATATATGTTAAGAGCAATACTGGTAACCAACTTTATTCCTAAGTTAGTAAATATTATATCATTAATGTTATGTAGTAAAGAAACATGGTATCAAATAAGTAATATATCATCTAATGCCTCAACAATTATAATTTTCTTAATAGTAGGTTTCATGATCTTTAGAGACGATGAAAGAGGATTACACGATATAATTTGTCAAACCAAAGTTATTGAAACTAACAAAAAAGAATAAGAGGAGTACATATGAGTAAGAATAAAAGGGTAAACAAAAAATTCGTTGAAATATACGAAAACAAAATAAAGGATTTTCGAAAAGAATACTATAAAAATATCATTAATATGTCGGCTTCTTCTGATAATAAAACAATATTTATACTGATAAATATTATCCCTATAATATTGGGAGTATTAATAGTTTTAACAGGTGGATTTAGTATTAATAGTCATATTTTGGCAATAATAACTTTTATTATTGCTTGTATTGTTATTAAAGTAGTCTTCAAAGCTACAAATTTAGCTAATACTAATGCTTATTTAAATGAATTAATAAAATATGGTTATTATTCTATTGAAGATTATGAAAATAAATTAAAGAAATATATAACAGGACCAAATGGTTATTATAATTATTTATTAAATGAATTAATAAAACAATACGATATATCAGATAAAACTCGTAAAGTATCAGGTATTCATGGTGAATTATACTATATTTGGACAAATTCCAATCAAGATAAACTACAACTATTAAATTGCCGTACCACTGAAAAACCTGAAATAATAACTATTAGATTCGTTAATATTAGATATTTTCGCGTCGATTATAAAAATAAGGAAATTGTTTTAAAAACCGATCTTGACGAATACTACTTTAAGTTAGATGCGCTAGATACCTTTAACGAATACATAAAAGAAAAACGTCTTGAAAACATTAAAACTAATAAACCAGAAGATTATATTAATGATTTTGAATTATATATGCATAAAATTAAGTCTGATATCATAATCAAAGAAGAAAAAAGTAAAGAAGAATTAGCAACTAATATTATTCAAATAATTTGCTATTTTATTGCAACTATTCTTTTAATATTTACTAAAGTATATATCAATAAAAATTTATTTTTACTAAATCTAGTTAACTTACTAATCTTTGTTATGTTATGTATAAATATTAAAAAATTAATCTTTAATATAAATAACTTTGTATTAAATGAAGAGGACTATATCAGAGTTTTAAATACTGACGAAAAATGCAAAGAGCATTTTAATGAATTAAAATTTGCTTTAGGAATTAAAGATACTTATGATCGAGTATATTCTAATGAAGGAGCATGTTATTTAACATGGGTAGCCAATGGTTATTTTCATATTTTTCTTAATTTAATATATTTTAATGTTGTCTATATGGCTATTAAAACATCAGATGTTTTATATTATTTAAAAAGTAATAATGAATGCATTGTTAAATTAAGAGATAAAACCCTAACTTTTACCAGAGATGCTGAAGTCGTATTTAGTAAAATTTTGCCAAATAAAGACTATAAATGGATAAAAGGATTTAAAAATAAATAATTTATATGTTATAATAATAGAGTAAGGAAGTGGAAACAATGAGTGAAATAAAGATGGTTGAGGGAAAAAAACTAAACAGTAGATTGTTAGAGGAAATAATAAAACGTCGTGATACTTTATTCCAAAAAGGCCACAGAGCTTATACAAGAAGTGAAAATGTAGATCTAGAAGAAATTGATGCTACTAATAACAAAAGAATATATAAAGATGATAAAGAAGAATATGATTGCTTACATGAAATAGAAACATTATTTTTACAATTTGGAAATAGTGGAAATGGCGAACAAGACACATGTCAAAACGATCAAGTTTATGACATACCAGGTGTTAAAGTTATAATAGATGGTAATGAAGTAAATACCCATATCAACGTTCGTCAAGATAAAATATCAGCATTAGCACGTAAAGCTAAAGACTATGAAAGAATACTTTCTAAAGAAGGTTCTTTACAAATAAAATTTCCAAACCAAATATATCAATTTAACCATGATCAAACAAATATTCCTGGAACAACATATAAAGCTCCTAAACCAAAATTAGTTTCCCAAACTACTGAAGAATACGAAGAAAGTTTAAAAACATTTTATCATGATAAAGGCATAGAAAGAGAAGAAACAGAAGATAAAATATGGCGTAAACCATATCCACATGAATATGTCGATTATAAAGGAGCAGCTGCCGATAAAAAAGATCAAGTTCAATCAGAATATTATAGATTTAATTTTAAAGCCAAACAAGAAATAAAAGCACAAAGAGGTAAACTTAGATTCACAAGACAACAAGTAAATGAAAAAACACCATTGTTTACCAAATTAAAAAATGGTGTTTTAGGCATAGGTTCAACAGTTAAAGATGATGAATCAGCTCGTAAAAAAATTAAATATGTCTTAGCAACAGGTGGAGCTATTGCTGCCGGTACATACTTTGGAATAACAAGTGGTCTATTACCAGCTGTCTTACCAGTTGGGGGAATTGCTCTTCTATATCACTGGGCTAAGAAAAAATTTGATAAAATGCGTAAGGAAAAAGAAAGAAATTCGCAACAGGATAATCAAAGAAACGATGGTTCTAGTAGAAGTTCAAATCCAACTCCACAACCACCAACACCAATTAATCCACCAACCCAAGGTGGTGGAACTCCAATTAATCTTGGAGAAGATCTTGAAGAAAATCTTCAATCATTAAGACAAAACTCAGAAGTAGTTACAAACATTGAAAATAGAATTGCTCAACTTCAACATGAATTAGATAATTTAAACCCTAATACACCTAACTACAATGATAAAAAAGATAAGCTTAATCAAGAAATAACTAAGCTAAAAGAAAATAAAAGAACAATTTTAGAAAGCTTAAAAGAAGATATAACTAAAATACTTAATAGTTACCAATTAGGTAATGAAGCTGGAGGTCCAAAATTATAATTATGAAAGAAAATATAATAATTACATTAGAAACAGGGGCACGCTATCTATTACTTCATGAATTAAATGATATAGATGGTAAAAACTATTTCTTTGCTGTTGGTATCACAGACGATGATTCACTTGATGAAAAAGAGACTGTATTTTTTGAAGTAACAACCGAAAATGGTGAAGAACTAGTTGAAAAAGTTGATCCAGAATCAGATCTATACAAAACATTAATTACTATTGAGTATGCCGATTCACGACTAGATGAAGATCCATCTTTTGCTCCAAAACTAGAAACTTTAATTAATGTTATTGAAAAACAACAAACAAGTAGCAAATAAGCTACTTGTTTTATCTTATAAGAAAGTTCTCAAAAGTGTAAAAAAATATTGACGAACAATAGTTCTTCATTATATAATTACTTTATGGAGAAAAATTATAATTTATGTTGGTGACTAAAAAATTATTTTTTTTAGATTAAAGAATGAAAAAAGAAATGTACGGTGGCGACCATCGGAATTTAGGCTTGTGGAGGAGGAGACTCCTATGAAGCAGGAAAAAGGAATTGTGAGGTTTCTTATGTAAAATATAATAATTTTAATTATTTATTTTACTTTTGTTCTATAATAAATTGGGTGATTTACATGAAAAAAACTGAATTACTAATCCCAGCGGGCAATATGGAATGTCTAAGCGCTGCCATCCATAATGGCGCCGATGCAATATATATAGGTGGTAAAAAATTTGGAGCTCGTGCTTATTCTAATAATTTTACAGATGAAGAAATAATTACAGCCATCAAACTATGCCACTTATACAATGTTAAATTATATGTAACCGTTAATACCATGATATATAATGAAGAAATAAATGAAGTAATAAATTATATAAACTTCCTTTATAATAATCATATTGATGCTGTAATTATGCAAGATATCGGTCTAATAAATCTTACTAGAAAAGAAATACCTAACTTAGAAATTCATGTTTCAACCCAAACTCACAATCATAATGAATATGGTATTAAATACTTTAAAGATATTGGTTGTAAAAGAGTAGTCTTTGATCGTGAGTTATCATTAAATGAAATAAAAAATATCAATATCGATATTGAAAAAGAAGTATTTGTCTATGGTGCTTTATGTATTTGTTATTCTGGTAATTGCTTATTTAGTGCCTTAAACGGAAATCGTAGTGCCAATCGTGGAATGTGTGTAGGTTCATGTCGTCTTCCTTATAAATTATTAAAAGACAATAAAGAAACCGATAACGGTTATTTACTAAGTACAAAAGATTTAAATACCTTACCATACCTTAAAGATATCTTAGATGCTAATATAGAGTCCCTAAAAGTCGAAGGACGTATGAAAAGTAAAGAATATGTTGCCTTAGTAACTAAAACATTTCGTCATTTAATAGATAATTACTATAATGGTCAAGAAATTAAAATAACTAAAGAAGAAGAAACTAATCTTCTTAAAACATATAATCGCGAATTTACTAAAGGATATCTTTTTAATGAAACAAATATAATAAATAAAAAAACTTCTAATCACCAAGGAATACCTATAGGTAAAGTAATAAAAGTAACTAAAAATAAAATAATTATTAAATTAAGGGAAGACCTTCATCAAGAAGATGCCATCCGTATATCAAATACTAATACTGGTATGTATTTAAATACTTTATATAATGAAAAAGGTTTACTAACTAATGAAGTCTTAAAAAATAATATTTGTCAAATAGATAATAAAAATCATTTAGAAGAAGCAACTATTTTAAATAGTCTTATCTTAAAAACTATTGATTATAAATTAAATCAATCTCTAAATAATATAGCTGAAAAGAAAATACCCCTAGATATTTATTTTAAAGCCCACTTAGATGACAAAACAGAACTAATAATAAAAGAACAAACAAATTATCTTAAAATAACTAAAAAAGCTCCAGAAAAAGCTTTAAAAGTTCCAATAACTAAAGATAATATAATAAAACAACTATCTAAACTAGGTAATACTCCATTTATAGTCAATAATATCAATATTGATATCGATTCTAACATCTATATTAATATTAAAGACTTAAATGAAATAAGAAGAGAAGCTATAACTAAACTAATTAATCAAAAACAAAATAATATACCTAATAATAATCAAGTAAACATAAAAAAATTCCCAAGTACATATGAATCAAAACCTTTAATAAGTATTTTAACTCGTACTGAAGAACAACTTCTCATATCTCTAAAAAATAATATAGATATAATCTATACTACAGATGAAAACATCTATTATAAATATAAAAAATATAATAATATTTATTTAAGATTAAATAGAGTATTAAAAGACTTTAAAAACTATCAAAATGAAAGATTATTATGTACTGAATTAGGTTCTATATATAAATATAAAGATAATAATACGATAAGAACAGATTACTACTTAAATATAGCTAATGATTATAGTATAAATACTTTAGAAGATTTAAATGTTAAAGGCATTACTTTAAGCGTTGAATCAACTATAAATACTTTAAATAATATTAATAGCAAAAAACAAAGTGAAATAATTATTTATGGTACATTAGAAAATATGATTATTAAAAATAATATTTTTAATATAAATAATGAAATTACTTATTTAGTAGATTTAAAAAATCTTAAATATCAAGTAGCATATGATGGTTACACCCATATCTTTAATCA
>CANQFI010000024.1 GCA_947598455.1 uncultured Bacilli bacterium
TTATTCATATCATTGGGAACTTTAATATATTTACGTATTAATGAAAAATATATGATGTAATTAAAAGACCTTTTTAAGAGGTCTTTTATAGTTTTATTATCGTAAAATTTAGGATAGTTATGGTAAAATAATGGGTGGTGATGATATGGAGATGAAAGAGGTAATTTTAAAAAGAAGAAGTATAAGAGAGTTTATGGAAGAAGTTGTTGATCAAAATATATTAATTGAGGGGATAAAAATGGGTGTTAAGGCCCCAAGTGCTCATAATAGACAGCCATGGAAATTTAAGATACTTAGTACTGATGAAAAAAATCAAGTGGCTAATTTACTTTTAGATAAAACAAAGGATATTATAGGACATAGTGGACCTCATACGGCAGCAGTTATTAAAGAAGTACCTAATTTAATTATGGTATTTTATGATAATGAAGATGGTGGAGATAGGGATATGAATATCATATCAATTGGAGCTTGTATTGAAAATATGATTTTATATTTTACTGATTTAGGTTTAGGTACTTTATGGATTGGTAATACAAATTTAGTTAATGATGAGATAAAAGAATTATTAAATGTTAAATATGAGACGATTTCTTGTTTAGGAGTAGGTTATAAAGCTCAAGAACCACATGAAAGACCACGTAAAGATATAAGTGATGTAATAATTTAAAAAAAAAGACCTTTAATGGTCTTTTATTGCTTTATTTGCTGCTTCAACGTAAGCTCTAAGTAAATTACCTGCTCCTAATTTAATACCACCAAAGTATCTTATAACAACGATTAAACAATTATTTAGATTATTTCTTTCAATTAAATTATAAATAGGAAGACCAGCAGTATTAGTTGGTTCTTTATCATCAGTTTTTTTAGCAATACTGCCTATTTTATAAGCATAGGGCATATGACGAGCTTTTTTGTGTTCTTTTTTTAAATTATTTAAAATAATATTTATTTCTTCAATGTTATTTACTTCATAATATAAACCAATAAACTTAGATTTTTTTATTTCAACTAAAGATTCATTTATTAATTTCATAATTTCACCTAGATAGATTATAGCATATATATGGATAATTTTATATTTGTAATAATATTTATGATATAATGAAAAAAGATAGGTTGGTGCTATGATGCAAGAAGATATTAAAAAATTAACTGAGATATTGTATTCTGATTTTTTAGAAAAAGTTCCTTATATTACATTTGATGATAGTCTTGATTTTGAACAGTTTTTAGATTTACATATTAATAATCGTTTATATAATGATTATTTTAGTTTTTTAGACAAGTATCGTTATAATAATGAATTTTATGAGTTACTTTTACAAGCTAATATAAGTTTAAGTGATTTGAAATTACTTTTACCTGATGATTATTATAAAGATATTTTAGACTTTGTATCTAAAAAAGAGGATGATTATTTGTTAAAACATCTTTCATTTTATGATGAAGGTGATTTAGATTATTGTCTTTCTTTGGGATATAGTTTAAATGATATTTTAGAAAAAGCTAATGATATATCTGACAAGATTCTTTTAACAATATATTTTAAAGATCGTTCTTTGCTTTCTAATATTTTAGATAAATATATTAATAAAGCTTATAGTGTTATAGCATATGAATTTATTAATGGGAATAAAGATATTTTAAAAAAATTTTTAAAAAATAGTAAACATACTATTTATACTAGTGATGTAATTTTTTTGTTTAAAACAATAATTAATAATTGTAATACTTTTGATATTAATACTCTTGTAGATAGTATTTCACTTTATTATTATTGTAATGATGGTATATCTTTTGTAACTGACAACGATTTAATTAAGAATATGATTGTTAAAGGAGGAGCTAAAGCGTTGGTTTTAGCTAAAAATCCTACTTCAGAGTTATTGTCTTTAGCTAAGGATTTTTCTTATAATGATTATGTTTTTATTGATGGCAATTATAAGAAAAGTGAAAACTTATTATTAAATCTTTTGAATGCTGGTTATTTTGATGCTTTATTTAATGCTCCTATTGAAGCGATTGGTGAAGGGGTTTATGATTATCTAGTTAAGAATAATGTTGATATTGAAGTGTTAAAAGATAATAGTAATTTACAACGTTCTTATGTAATCAATAAGTATTTAGTTTTACATGGTTATTATGATAATATAAAGTATATAAGCAATATTTTTACGAATATTAATGCTTTTAATTTTGTTTTAGAAATGATTAAGGATGGTAAATGTAATAATTTAGATGATGATGATATTAAATTATTAAGGTATGTTGTTAATAGAGAATTTGAAAAGATAGCTGATTTTCCTGAATATTGTATTTTTACTTTTAGTGAAGAAGTAGGTGATGCTTTAATTCAAATTGGTCTTACTAGTGATGCTTATATAAAATATTTATATTATGATAGTGTATTAGCATTATGTTTTGCTCGACATGGTGATTATGAGGTTTTATTTAAAGGTAATTATTTATCTTCATCTACTACACCTTATTTAGATAAATTAACATATGATATGTATTTAAAGTATGTTGATAAGTATGGTGTTGGGAAGATTCCTAAAGAAGTATTTGCTAAATTTGTTAAAGAAGGACATTATGAAATATTTTTAAATGCAGAACTAGATGATATGTATTTATCTGATAATATATTAGATGATTTTGGCTTTACAGATTTGACTTATGATGATTATTTAAAATTACCAGATTATGTTAGAGATTTTCCTTTATTAAAAAATAAATTTTTGGCTTATAGTTCTGATATGTATTTAGAGGTTTTAAAAAGTAAACCAACATCTGAGGCTTTAGAACAAGCAGCATTAAATAATATGCCTTATGGAGAATTTATATCATATATAGGTGAGAGAAGTTCATTATTGACATTTCCAACAGTAATGCATTATTTAGATGAACAGTATTTAGAAATAATTAAATATGTAAGTAGAGGATGTGACTTTCCACAAATTGATTTAATAGTGGATAAAATTTTATCTTTAGTTAATGGTGATGTACCACCGGATTATGTTATGGAATGTTATCATATAGCTGATGGTGTAGTTGAAAGATTTATTAAGAAAAAGGATTTTTCAATATTAAATTATTATGATAATTTTAATAGAAATATTTTAAATTTACTCATTGATAACGGATATACTTTAGATGATTTTATAAAAAATCCATTTTATAATTGGCAAGTTATTTGTCAGTTTTTAACTAAAGATAATGAAGAAGAAATAATGAATTGTTTTGAACAATTAGTTAAAGATAGAAAAATTAAATTTTTTGCTAATTCATATAATGTAATTGTTAAAGCTTATAACGAAGGATATAATATTACTAATATTAATAAACTTATTAAAATATTTGATGTTAATGCATTTGATTTTTATAAGAGTATCGATGAAAAAGATTATAGTTTATTTAATGAATTAGAATTTAGAGATTTGTTTTATAATAAATTATTAGTTGATAAAATATTACCTTATTTAAGTCTTGATAAGGTTAAAAGTAATTTAGATATTTGCACTTTTGGTAATATGAGAAACTATATTATTGAAAAAATGGTTAATTTGGGACATAGTGAATTTATTGATTATGCTACTGGTAGAATATCTAAAGATGTTGTAAAAAAGGCTTTATTTGCAGGTTATTTTCCTAGTGAAGAAGTTTTAATTAATAATAGTAATTTAAAAAGAGTAATTAAGAATTTAAACTTTATGGAGGAAGAATTAAATTATTTAAAGACTCGAATTGATCAGCAACCTTTATTTGTTATTTATTTTGATAATATTTTACATAGTTCTGATTTGGTATATTCATATGTAACTAAGGAACCTAGAATTTTATTATATTGTGATGATGAAATAGCTTGTGATCAAGATTTATTAAGAAAAGTTGTTATTACTAATCCTGCTATTATTGGTCAATTAGTTAGTAAGCTTGATCATAATTTTATTATAGAACTTGTTAAATTAAATAAATCTTTATTAGATTATGTACCTATTTCTATCTTTAGTGAAGAAGAATTAGTTTCTTTAGTTCAGATTTATCCTGATATTATTGATTATGTTACTAATAATATTGATGAGGTATTTGTTAAAGCTTTTGAAGTAGGTTATAAGTTTTCAGATAAATCTTCTTTGCATACATTAATTTATGCTATAAAATTAAATATTTTAATTCCTAAAGATATATTATTAAATCTTAATTATAGGTCGTTATTTTATTTATTATCTTCAAATGAAGAATTTTATGACAATAATAAAGATTATATTAAAGATGTTTTAGATACTTTAAAAAGTAGAGATGAAGATGAATTTTTATGGCAATTATTCTCTTATCTTTTACCGTCAGTTTTATATAGTAGTATATCAAAAGAGTTAAATGATGAATATCATGTTAGAGCTGATGAACTGAAAGGATTCAATATTGATAGTAAAGAAAGATATCTATTTAATTTATTATTATTAAATATTGCTAGTTTAGATGATGAACATTATAAGATAAAAATTGATGAATTATTAGAAAAATCTTCTTTTAAAATAGATATTATTGCTTCAGTTTATAAAAATGATAAAAAAGATTTAGCTGATTTTTATGCCAAAAAATATTTTATGGAAGATCCTTTAATTTTAAGTAAATATGTTACTAATTTAGATGATGAATTTATTAAGGTGTTAAAAGATATTATTTTAGATTATCCTAATTTACTAAATAATTCGTTAATATTTGGAAATTTGAATAAGATTGTTGAAAGTAAAGAAGTAGTGTTAAAGTTATTTATGTTAGGCAAATATGAAATATTTAGTAATTTAAGTGAAGAATTACGTAATGATTATGATCTTTTAGTTCAATATATTAAGTTTAATCCTAATTATATTCTAATGATAAAGAAAAATGAATATTATCGTGAATTATGTATAGAGGCTTTAGAAATTAAACCAGAATTATATTTAATTATTGATGATGAAAAAATATTAAGTGATGATGAAATACTAAAAAAAGTATTGCCTTTATGTGCTTCAGCTTTCTTAAAAGCAGATAGTAGTTTACAAACTATTGAAAATTTTAGATTAATTACGAATTTTGAAAATTTTGAATTATATTTAGCTGATGTTTCCTTATTTGAAAAAATGATTAATTTTAATTTATTTGATGATAATGATGAAAATTTAAGAAAAAATATTATTAATTATTTAAATATTAATCAACAAGGTTTAGATTCATCAATCTTTAAAAATAATTATATTATTCAAATATTTATTAAAGAAATAAAAAATGATTTTAAGACATTAATTGGTTTATTCGATTATTTTGATGTTAATGATTTACCTTTAGATATTCGTGAAGTAGGTAAGAATACGCAAGAGATAATTAAGGGTGCTAATAAGGTTAATCTTTTAGAAGAGACATCATTGCTTTCTTATAATTTAGTTAAATATGTTTATCCACTTATGGGACTTTCAGCTACTTTAGATTTGTTAAAATACAATTCCAAAGCAGTTGATGAAATAACTAAAATGATTAAAGATGGTAAGAGTAGTGAAGTATTAAGTTATTGGCAATTTGTTAAGAAATTTAAAATATTTCCTGATAATGAACGTTTAATTCATTTTGCTTTTATGAATTATAGTTCTTTTAATATATTAATTAATGATGTGTTATTGCATCAAAATGAATTAACGGAAAATGATATTAATAATTTAAGAAAAATTATAGTTAATAATAATTGTTATAATATTATGAATTTTGTAGAACTTAAAAATTATGAAACTACTATAGAAGAACATGTTAAAGATATTTTAAATAGAAATGATATTATTGAATTAAAGAATAATTTAGCAATTTTATTTGGTTTTAAAAATATTGAAAATATGAAAGAAATATTTAATAATTTTCAATTTGCTAATTTTGCTAAATTAAAATATGTATATGATGATATTAAGAAGAAGTATGGTAATGAGTATTTAGAAAGTATTAAGTTACAAACTAAAGATATTAAATTGATTATCTTGATGAAGAAAATTATTGAATCAAATAATGTTTCTGAAATTAAAGAATTATTTACAAATTTATTTAGTAAAAATCAAAAAGTATTAGATTATAGTGATAATGTAGAAGAACTTATTAATAAGTTTAGGAAAATTTATAATGCACAATTTAATACTCGTTTAACTGATATTGCTAGCTTACAAAAACAAAGAATTAGTTATGATGATCCTAATAATGAGTATGGAGTTACGATTATTAAAATGGATGGAGAACCGTTTAATTTCTTAGCCCATCGTTTATATAATTACGATTCTTCAATGAGAACTTCAAAAAGAAGTTTTTCGGATATGTTAATGGAAGATCCGTCTTTATGGACAAAGCTTGATGGGGCTAGTACTTTATCGACTTCTAGTTTTTCAGATAAAGGTTTTTGGTATTTACATTCTAATGATCCTTCGGGAGTAGTTTATTTATTTAATAATTTACCACCTGACTTTTTACTTTTCATGTATGGTCGTGATTTAAAGGTTGAACATGGTGGTCATAGTTTAAGACCAACAGCTGATTATAATTTATTTACAGATATTGATAGTTTAAACCAAAGTAGTTGTTATCATCATTGTAGTTATAATGAAGTGGCTGGTTTTAGAAAAGATATGTTACCTTGTGCTTTTGCTTGTATAGGTAGTACTCCTAATCCAGAAACGATTAAAGCGGCTAAATACTTTAGTGAAACTTTAGGCGTTGATATACCAATAATTATGTTTGACAAACTAGCTTATGAAAAGAAGAAAAAAGATGATGTTGTTAAAGCTATTGAAAGGTATAAAGTTGACTCTAGTTACGAAGCATTACTTGGAATATTTTATGATGGTATAGAAAATACATCTAAAAGAAGTAAGATATTAGCTGATAAAATTGATTTGTGTCTTAGTTCTTTGAAAGAACGATATTATAATGGAGAAATTACTTTATATGATCTTTTAAGAAAAGTTCAAGAATTAGAAAGCGTTTCTAATCGTATTTTTGCTGGAGATAGTGATTGTTTTAAAGAAATGCGTAAATTACAGATATTTAAAAATGCCATGTGTGTCTTAAAGAATATTTCTAATGAAGAAATTGTTAAATTAGAAGCAGCTAATTTAGGAGAATCTGGTATTATGTATAAGTTTGATTTAGAAGGTAAAACTTATTTACTTAAACCAGCTGTTGATAAAAAAAATTATCAAAAACAAAACTTTAGGACTGATGTTCAAGTAGCAGTTTCTAAGTTACAAAAGATAATAAGTCCAGAAACAAGTGTTGAGGTGCAAAAATTTGAAAGTAGACAATTAGTTTTATCTAAACAAGAATATTTAGATATTGATCAAGAAGAAACTAAAAAGCTTAATGAATGGGCAAGTATTGGTGGACCAATAGAACAGAGATATTTAGATCAATTATTACGTGAATATGTTTTAGATTTTGTGATATGTAATTTTGATGCATTTAGTGGTAATTTTGTTGTTGATGTAAATGGTAATATAAGAGGAATAGATAAAGAACAAGCATTTAGGTTTATTGATGATGAAGCATCGTTGAATCCGGATTTTAGCTTTGTACCTAATGGTAGTTCACGTACACCTATATATAAAATATTATTTGAAAGATACAAAAATAAAGAGATAAATTTGAATTTAGAAATAATTTCTGATACATTAGAGGAGTTGAAAGAAATTAGTGATGATGAATATTTGCAGATATTTAAGGATTACGCAACATCTTTAGGTAAAGAAAATGCACATGTTTTATTAGAAAAGATTCTTAATCGTAAACATATAGCAACAGAAAAAATCGAATCTTTCTTACAAGAATTAGGCTTTAAAGATGAAATGGATGGTGTTGTAGCATTATGATGGATAATGAAAAAGAAAAATTAGAAGCAATGAGAACTAGCTTAGAAATAATTAGAAAATATAGTACTGATCCTGAAGAAAAAAAGCTTTTTACTAAACTTATGAATACAAATGATAAAGAAAAAGTTGATGAAGAATTAATGATGAAATTAATTCATTCTACTTATACAGATTATAATAAAAGTAATGAATCTAAGAATAAATCTTAGATTCATTTTTATTTAATGTTTATGTTATACTTAATGTGAGATGTGATTAATTATGAGTTATAAATTTAAGAGAAGTCCAATACCTAGTTTTTTATTACTTATTTTTATTATATATTTTTTACCAGAAGTTTTAATTGAACTAAAGAAAAATGGTTTAGAACAATTATATGCTATTATATATGATGCTTTATCTTTTATGAGTGTTATTTATGTTATATATGTTTTAGATAAAGATAATTTGTTTAAAATGAAAAAAGGTTTAATAGGATATATATCTTTTATATTTTTAATAATATTTTGTATATGTTCTTTTACGACAAGTGGCTTTTTTTACTTATTTTATAATTATTTGAGAATGATATGTTATTATTTGCTTATTTTACATCTTATTTTATTTATTATGCAAGATAAGAAAGATAAAGAAGATAAATTAAAAGTAGAAGAAATAAAGAAAAGAACTAAATTAAAGAAGAAAAAAACTAAAAAGTAGTTTTTTCTTTTTTCTTGTTTTATAAAAGTGTAATATCGGTTATAATAGTAGGGAAGATTGGAGGAGATAGATATGTTTAATATAGTGTTTGTTTGTTATGGAAATATTTGTCGTAGTCCAATGGCTGAAATGATTTTTAAAGATTTAATATATAAAAATAATAAAAGATATAAATATAGTTGTGTTTCTAGAGCAACAAGTATAGAAGAATTAGGTAATTCTATTTATCCTCCAGCCTTAAAAAAATTACAAGAGATGAATATAACTATTGAAAAACATGTTGCTATACAGATAAAAAAAGATGATTATAATAAATACGATTTAATTATAGTAATGGAAGAACGTAATAGAAGAGATTTATTGCGAATAATTGGGGAAGATAAAGATAATAAGATTCATTTACTGATGGAATATACTAGTAATTTAAGAACGATAGAAGATCCTTGGTATACGGGTGATTTTGATACAGCTTATGATTTAATATATGAGGGATGTGTTGGATTATATAATTATTTAGAAAGTTTGGAGATACAAAATGAAATTTAAGGAAAAATTAGCTTTAGTACCTCATAAACCTGGTTCTTATCAAATGAAAGATAAGAATGGAACAATTATTTATGTTGGGAAAGCTAAAGATTTACATAAGAGATTATCGTCTTATTTTAATAGAATACATACAGGTAAAACAGCGAAGATGGTTAGTTTAATAGATGATTTTACTTATTTAGTAGCTAGTTCAGAATTAGAAGCTTTTATTATTGAAATTAATTTAATTAAAGAGTTTAATCCTAAATATAATATAATGCTTACAGATGATAAGAGTTATCCTTATATAGAATATATTAGTAATCCTTATCCAAGACTTAAAGTATCAAGATATCTTAATATTAGAAAGAAAGATAATAAAAAGTTATTTGGTCCTTATCCAAATGCATATGCGGCGAGAAGAATAGTTAATTTACTTAATAGATTATATCCTCTAAAGAAATGTGAAGGTAATAAAAAGGATTTATGTCTTTATTATCATATTGGAGAATGTTTAGGGTATTGTAGTAAAAGTATTGATATGGATAAAGTTAAGAAGATGGAAGAAGAAATATTATCTTTTTTAAGAGGAAATGATGAAGTATTAAGAAAGAAGATAATGGATAAAATTAATATTTATAGTGAAACATTGAATTTTGAAATGGCTTTAGATTTAAAGAAAGAATTAGAATATATCGATATTATTTTAGATAAACAGAAAGTTGAATTACATGATTTTGTTAATAGAGATGTTATTGCTTATTATGTAGATAATGGTTATTTATCAATTGAAATATTATTTATTCGTAATGGAAAGTTGTTAAATCATAAGAATACAATATTACCAATTAATATAGATGTCGAAGATGATGTTGAGTATTATATTGCTGAATTTTATACGCGTAATGAAGTACCTAAAGAAATATTAATTCCTGAAGAATTAAATGTCGATAATATTTGTAGTGTTGTTAAGACGAATGTTATAGCACCACAAAAAGGAGTTAAGAAAGATCTAGTTAAAATGGCTTATGATAATGCTAAGATGAATCTTAATAATAAATTTGAAGAAATACAAAAAGATGAAGCTAGAACAGCTAAAGCTAATGAAGAATTAGCTAATATACTAGGAATGGATTCTATATATCGAATTGATGTTTTTGATAATTCTAATTTATTTGGAAGTTTTGCGGTATCGGGAATGGTAGTGTTTATTGATGGAAAACCAGCTAAAAATGAATATCGTAAATATAAAGTATCAGTAGATGTTAATGATGATTATAATACGATGAAAGAAATTCTTTATCGTCGTTATCAAAGAGCTTTAGTAGAAAAGACAACTTTACCAGATTTAATTATTGTTGATGGAGGAGAAAACCAAATAAGGGCTGCTAAAGAAATTATAGATTTACTTCATTTAAAGATTAAAATTGTTGGTTTAAAAAAGAATGATAAACATCGTACTAACGACTTGATTTCTTCTGATTTTAGTGTGTATAATATAGATAGAATGAGTAATGTGTTTCATTACTTAACAAGAATGCAAGACGAGGTACATAGATTTACTATTACGTATCATAGAGCATTAAGAAGTAAGGGAAGTATTAGCAGTGTTTTGGACGATATTGAGGGGATTGGTCCAGCTAGAAAAAAAGCTTTAATTAAAAAGTTTGGTAGTTTAGCTAAAATAAAAGCGGCTAGTATAGATGAAATTAAAGAAATTTTGCCGGATAGTGTAGCTATAGAACTTAAAACATATTTAGAAGAAAAGGATAAAAAGGATTAGGTGGTTTTTTGTGAAACTTACTTATAAATTCAAAAATGATGAAACTAGTATTGAAATAGAAAAAAAAGAATATTTAAATCCAATAGATGTTACTATTTATACGAGAAATGATGATGAAATATATGTTTATGATAAAGATAATGTATATATAAATCAACTAATTAAAACAAGTAAAAATGGTATTAAAACATATGCGCCAATTTCAGGAATTGCGCAAGTTAAACAGGGGATTATTAAAATAATTAATGATAATTCAGATTCAATGATTGTTTCAGAAAATACAAGAGAAGACATTAATACTTTAAAAATGGCAGAAATATTAAATATTTGTGATGAATTAGGTATTGAATATGAAAATAAACTTCTTGGAGAAAAATTAAAACAGAATAGTAAATTACTTGTTGTTAATGCGATGGATATAGAACCATATCAATTTAATAATAATTATTTTTTAGAAGATAAAATTAAAGAAGTACTAGAAACTGCAGAACTTCTTTCTAATGCTTTAAATATAAATGCATACTTGTTACTTAATAAATATGATGAAAACAATATAGAAGCTGTTAGAAAAATTATTTCTAAATATCCTGATATTATTTTTAAGACAATTGATGAAGAATTTCCTTTTACAACTAATCAATGTTTAACTAAGAAATATTTTAAAGAATATAAATATGATGATATATTATTCTTTGATCCCTTTGCTTTAAATAAAATATATGTTGCCTTAAAAGATGGACTTCCTGTTAATGATAGATATATTACGATATGTATAAATGGGACAGAGAAAGTTTATGTTATTAAATGTAAATATAATACTAATTTATCTACTATACTTGATAAGGCGGTAAGTATTGATTTAACTAATAAAGATGTTTATTTAAATAATTATATGAGAAGAATTAAATGTGAGAATGTTAATGCTTTAGTAGTTAATGATAATGTTAAAACAATATTTATTTTTGATCATGAGGATGTACAAACTACTAAATGTATTAAATGTGGCAAATGTGTTGATGTCTGTCCAGTTAATATTAATCCTTTAGCTAAAAAAATAGATCCTTCTTGTATAAGATGTGGTTTGTGTAATAATATATGTCCAGCTAATATCAATTTATTAAGTAAGGAGAAATAAGAATGGAAAAGGGTATGATAAAGAAAAATAAAGTATTTGGAATAAATTTATTATATATACTAAGTCTTTTACCTATTATTATATATGGTTATTATAAAAATGGTTTAGTAGTATATAAGCATGGCAATATTTCTTTCTTTTTGTCTTTACAATATATAGTTATTCCTTTAATTATTATTGTTCTTAGTTATATATTTGAAATATATTACTATATGGTGATTAAAAAAGAAGATGATTTTAAAAATGTTGTTAATTCTTTAGTACCTTATATTAATACTTTATGTTATTTAGTATGTGGACCATTAGATTATTTATGGTTAACTATTCCTTTAATTGTTGTTTTAGATATTGTTTTAAAATTTATAGATAATAAATTTTCTATTAATCAAGTAGCTTTATTTAAATGTCTTTTATATGCTATTTTAATGGCTATGGGTGTTTATAATAATGCTAATAATTATGAAATAGCTGAAGGTTTTAAGACAGGACTTGGTAATTTATTTATAGGGGGATTTCCTGGAGAGATAGGAGTTACAAGTACTTTATTAGCTTTAGTTGGTTTTGTAATACTATTATTTAATTCTTATTATAAAAGGGAAATACCTATAATAGCTTTGTTAGGTTATGGTATTGTTAGTGTAATAATAGCTTTAATTATGGGTACAGCATTTAAAGAAGTATTAGTTAATACATTACAAAGTGGTTTAATGTTTAGTTTAGTTTATGTTAGTACAATTAGTTTTGCAACACCAGTAGTTAAGATGGGACGAATAATATATGCATTACTTTTAGGATGCTTATGTGCTGTTACCATTAATGTTTTACATTTAAATGTTGGTATATATATAATAATATTGACTTTCGGTTTATTAACTGATCTATTTAATGAGATAAAATAAAGAATAATGTAAGTTATTCTTTATTTTATTAAACAATTTGTTTATAATGTTAGTGTTTGGACGTGATATTATGAATATAAATGAATTTGATTATGAATTACCAGAAGAATTAATTGCGCAGACACCTTTAGAAAAAAGAGATAGTTCAAGGTTACTTGTCTTAAATAAAAATAATGGGGAGATTGTTCATGAACATTTTATGAATATAATAGATTATTTGCATAAGGGAGATGTATTAGTACTTAATGATACGAAAGTTATTCCAGCAAGACTTATTGGGATTAAAGAAGAAACTAAAGCTAGTATAGAATTATTATTACTTAAAGATTTAGGTAATGATACTTGGGAATGTTTATCTAAGCCAGCTAAGAGATTAAAGGAAGGAACAATTATATCTTTTGGAGAAGGAATTTTAAAAGCACAAGTTGTTGAAAAATTTGATGAAGGCCTTACACATGTTAAATTATTGTATAAAGGTATTTTAATGGAGATATTAGATAAACTTGGAACGATGCCTTTACCTCCTTATATTCATGAAAAATTAAAAGATCAAAATAGATATCAGACTGTATATGCTAAGATAAGTGGTAGTGCAGCGGCACCAACAGCTGGATTACATTTTACGAAAGAATTACTTAAACAAATTGAAGATAAAGGAATTATTGTAACATATGTAACGTTACATGTAGGTTTAGGAACATTTAGACCGGTTCAAGTAGAAAATATCTTAGAACATCATATGCATAGTGAATATTATGTAATGAGTAAGGAAACAGCAGAGATACTTAATAAAGCTAAAGAAGAGGGAAGAAGAATAATAGCGGTTGGAACAACTAGTACAAGGACATTAGAAACTATAGCAACAAATAATAATGGTAAGTTTATAGCTACTTCAGGTAATACAGATATTTTTATTTATCCTGGTTATGAGTTTAAAGCAATTGATTCCTTGATTACTAACTTTCATTTACCAAAAAGTACTTTAGTAATGTTAGTATCTGCTTTAGCTAGTAAAGAATATATATTAAAGGCTTATAAAATAGCTGTGGAAAATAAATATCGTTTCTTTAGTTTTGGAGATGCTATGTTTATTACTAATGATATAGAAAAAGAAAAATGACATTAAATGTAATGTCATTTTTTTAAACATAAAGCCAAATCATGAGACATATCCTTACTTTGACCAAATTCAATATGGGAGGTTGGAACAAGAGTTATTGGATCATCTTCGAATGTGTCTAATAATTTAGAATAAGAGTAATTTTGGGTAGTTAGACCAGCTATATAATATGGATATTGATCAAGAGTCATTGCTCCTGATGGGACAAGTTTATCTGGATGAGCTTTATACATGGCATCAAAATCATTCTTTATTGCAAGATTAAAGGCATATAAGTATGAGATCATCATGCAACCATCATCATTTAGATGAGGTAACATCTCTTTTATAATAAAATCATGATATTTTTGAGCTTTTGCTAAACTAACACTTTGACCATAATTTAAATATTCATAGATGTTAGAAAAAGTCATAGCATCATATTTTTTAGTTCCTAATTTTTTTGGTAAATTATATAAGTCAGATGAAATAAAGTTTATTTTGGCTTTATTAATTTTTTTTGGCATACTTTGATATATTTTATCATCTAAATAAGGATTAGCTAAATAAATTAATGATTTATCTAATCTTTTATAAGTAAATAGGGCATTTTTAATTACTAGAGAGGCTTTTTCATTAAACATCATGTAGATGTTACCCCAATAATTAAAAGACAATTCATCTAATTGAGTAGCTACTTTGCTAAATAAATAAGGATCAAAAGTATCATAAAAGACAATTAATTCTTTTTTAGTTAGAGCTTTAATAGCTGCTAATTTTAATGCAACGGAATAACGACATAAATTATTAGAATCATAGACATCTATAATAGTTGCACCACTATTAATAGCATTAGCTACTTGGTCACCTGATGCACCGATTGATAAAAAACTTTGAGGGTGTTTAAAAGACTTATAGTAACTACGCATATCTTCAGTAGCAAAAGTATATAAAGAATCGTATGTTCTATTTTCATTAAAAGTGTTTGAAGCAAAGATGCTTTGTGCAAAGGGATCAATAGCTTCTCTGTTAGCGTTATAAAACATTAATTTTTTTGTTTCAATTAAATCTTGTTTTAACATATTTATTTCTTTATTAGTCATATAAAGGAACTTTCTTAAAATAGCCATGGACTTACTTGTAAATCAGCAACAAATTTTTTATGATATATTTTTTCAAGACGAATTAAATCTTGATGGTAAAAAGTGAATCTTTCTGTAATACGATTTTTAATATTAGGAATTCTTGATTCTTCTTCATATATACTTAACATTTCTAATTCAGGATCAATTAATAAAATAAATAAACAGAATTGTTCTTGTATTCCAGCAATTCCTAATAGCTTACTTTGGTATAAAATATTATATAATGCTGTATATAATTTAGTTTGAAAATCATCGTAAATATTTTCATCTAACCATTTGGTAGCTATTTGTGAAAGTGTAGTAAATCGTTCTTCGGAAATAAGATCGAAGTTAGTAATAAGTTTGGAACGATTAGTAAGATTTGGTAAAATATTTTTTTTAACCCCTTTGATTAAAATTTTATTTTTAAAAAATTGTTTAAAAAATATCTCTTCATATTTTAATAATAAATTATCAGTTAAACCAACATATTTTAATAGATTATCTTTAAGAGTATTTAAATAATTAGTATTATTCTCTGAATTAGTTATAGTAGATTTAGGATTATTAGGTGTGGCTAGAAAAATCTTATACATTAGCAAATCAGGATCTAAGGCATATATAACAAAAATGATTTGTCTATCAAAGTTGTAATAATCAGGATTATTTTGGTAGGTATTTACCTTTCGCAAAACTTTTTCATATAGAAAAACTTTAGTAAGTGAAGAATTGGTTGTTGAAAAATTTGAAGTAAAATCCTGAGCTGCTTTTTTTAAAGTATTTAGGTCTTCTTCAGTAATATTAGTAAAATTTTGAAATGTATTTTGTTTTTCAAAGAATTTTTTTCTTAAGAAAAACATATCGTTATTTGAATACATATTTTTTCCCCCTTCATAAAACTTTTTTTTATTATACTGATTTATTATTTTATTGCAAGTGGTGTTATGATATAATCATATTGTTTTGAGGGGATAAAGATGAAAATTAAATATAATTTATTAAAAGAAGAAAAAAATTCAAAAGCTAGATTAGGGAAAATAATTACCGACTACGGAGAATTTGAAACGCCAATGTTTATGCCGGTTGGAACGGAAGCTACAGTTAAGACATTATCTGTTGAAGAATTAAAAGCAATTAATTCAGGAATTATTTTGGCTAATACATATCATTTATGGTTAAGACCTGGAGAAGATATAGTGAATAAAGCTGGAGGATTACATGAATTTATGAAATGGAATGGTCCTATTTTAACAGATAGTGGTGGTTATCAAGTTTTTAGTTTAGCTAATCCAAAGGATATTACAGAAGATGGAGTTAAGTTTAAAAATCATTTAAATGGTGATACTTTATTTTTGACTCCGGAAAAGTCTATTCAAATCCAAAATAAACTTGATAGTGATATAGCGATGAGTTTTGATGAATGTCCTCCAGCTTCAGCTGATCATGATTATATGGAAAAAAGTGTTAAAAGAACGATTAGATGGGCCAAAAGAGGTAAGGAAGTACATAATAATCCTAATCAATGTTTATTTGGAATTGTTCAAGGTGGAGCTTATGAAGATTTAAGAAAGTTATCGGCAACTGAAACAGTAGCAATGGATTTTGATGGTTACTCAATTGGTGGAGTAGCTAATGATGGGGAAAATAAAAAGATGATGTATGATGCTATTGATTTTTCCATTCCCTATCTTCCTAAAGATAAATTAAGATACTTAATGGGAGTTGGCGAACCAATTGATATTATTGAGGGCGTTATTCGTGGAGTAGATATATTTGATTGTGTTTCACCAACTAGATTAGCACGCCATGGGCATGCTTTAACAAAATATGGAAAAATAAATATTAAGAATTCAAAATATAAAGAAGATTTTAGTCCTTTAAGTGATGTATGTGATTGTTATACTTGTAAGATGGGATATAGTAAAGCTTATATTAGACATTTAATTGTAGCTAATGAAACATTAGGTGCTAGATTACTATCAATTCATAATATAAGATTTTTAATTCATTTGACTGAAGAGTTAAGAGAAGCAATTAAAAATGATAATATTTTAGAATATAAAGAACAATTTATAAAAGATTATTATGGAAGCTATGAACATGCTTATGGAAAATATAATGAAACTATAAATAAATAGCTTCATTTTTTT
>CANQFI010000025.1 GCA_947598455.1 uncultured Bacilli bacterium
GTATTTTCAAAATGAATATACTTTCCTGATATAAATTCTGTATTAATTTTGGTAACATCTTTTAATTTTAATATCTTGTCTTTAATAAAAGAGGGAAACTCTAATTGTTCTATGAATACTTTCATGAGTTTTTAACCTCCTTCCAAGCATGAAAAAAGTCCATAATATCAAGTATTATGAATTTTTATATCTAACCGAACTATTTAAAAGTGTTCGGGTAATTCCAACAATGGAGCGGGTGATGGGAATCGAACCCACGTTATCAGCTTGGAAGGCTGAAGCTCTACCATTAAACTACACCCGCAAAATTAAGTAGGCAATATTAATTATAACAGAATTTTCTTAAAATGCAAGAGCTTTCCACCTACTTATTTAAATTTTTATCAATCTAATGCGTTTCTATATATTTTTTTACTTCTTCAGCATCATCTAAATGTATTTTTTCATGTCCAATTATTTGATAATCTTCATGTCCTTTACCAAGTATTAACACAACATCATCTTTATTTATCATATCCAAAGCTTTAACAATTGCTTTTCTTCTATCTAACTCTACTTCATAATTACTATTTTTAACTCCAGCTAAAATATCATCCATAATCTTTTGTGGATCTTCAGTACGTGGATTATCACTTGTATAAATTACATAGTCTGAATTTTCAGCAGCTATTCTTCCCATTATTGGTCTTTTCTTAGGATCTCTATCTCCCCCACAACCAACAATAGTAATTATTCTACCCTTTTTATTTTCTGTGAAGGCATTTATTATCTTTTCTACAGCATCAGGAGTATGTGCATAATCAATTACTGCTTCTCCATCTTTTACTTTAATTTGTTCACATCTACCTTTAGGTGGATAAACATCTTTAGTTACATTTATTATATCTTCTACTTTAAATCCTAATGAATTAACTAAAGATAATGCTGTTAAATAATTATATACATTAAATGTACTTCTTAAATTAGTATCTACTTCATAAGAAGTACCATCTACTTCAAACACAATATGTGTACCATGTTCCGTATCATTATATGAAACAATCTTATAATTGTCTCCTTTTTTACCTAAAGTTTTAACATTTTTATAATCTAACCATCTTTCACCATAACTATCATCCATATTAACTATCATTGGTCCATCTAATTGTTTTAAAATCAACTTTTTAGCATCTAAATAGTTATCCATTGTAACATGATAATCTAAATGATCTTGTGTTAAATTAGTAAATGCGGCAACTTTATAATTTAATCCTTTAACTCTTTCTTGATGTAAGGCATGAGAACTAACTTCCATCATAACGTTCTTACACCCTTTTTCCTTAGCTGTTAACATCAACTCATATAAATCTAAAATATTTGGTGTTGTATTAGGTAATTCAATAAAATCTTCATCTGGCAAATAAAAACCTATTGTTCCAATATATCCTGTCTTACTACATAATTTATTTAATATTTGATAAGTAAGATAAGCAGTTGTTGTTTTACCATTAGTACCCGTAACTCCAATTATATTCATTTCATTAACTTCTTTAGCATAATTATTAGCTACATAATCAGTTAACCATTTATTAGTATCCTCTACTACTTCCTGTTCTATCTTAGAATCAACTCTATGTTCAACTATAGCTTTAACAGCTCCTAATTCATAAGCTTTATCAACATAATCATGACCATCTACAGTTGTACCAGGAATTGCCACAAAAGTATCACCCTTCTTAACTTTACGAGAATCAATCTTAATATTAATCATAATTTTTCACCTCTAATAATATAATATTAATTTTATCAAAAATTTACAATTATATCTAATCCACATTATTTATAAACAAAAATAACAAATCCACAAGTTAGACACAAATCAATGCATCAAAAAAAACTTGCAATTAATTTTAACTTGTATTATTATTTTCTAAAGGGTGTAGAGAAGTGACAAAAGATTTAGCTATTAAAAATTTAATAATTAAACCTACTACTAAAGATAGAACATGTCATGTTGATGTTTCTATTAGTGCTTTTATTACTTCATTTTTAAACTTAAATATTTTGGTATTCTAAGAAGATTTTTCCTTTATGGAATTATCTTCTTTTATTTTGCATTTCTACATTCATTTAGAGGAGGAGTTTATGAAAAAGAAAAAATTATTAATTGACATCAATGAAAAACCAAGCCTTGGCAAATGGATAGTTTTAGCTATACAACATGTCTTTGCTATGTTTGGTGCTACAATACTTGTTCCTATTTTAGTTAATCAAGCTACTGGTACTGAAGTTTTAACTATTCCAGTTGCCTTAGTTGCTTCTGGTATTGGAACTCTAATTTATATTTTATGTACGAATGGAAAATCACCTGTTTATTTAGGTAGTTCATTCGCCTTTATCTCACCTATTGCTGCAGCCTTTGCAGTTGGTGGTCTTGGTGGAACTATGACAGGTATAATGACTGTTGGTCTAATCTATATAATTGTTGCACTTATTATCAAGTTTGTTGGTAAAGACTGGTTAGATAAATTATTACCACCTGTTATTATTGGCCCAATGATTATGGTAATTGGTTTTAGTTTAGCACCAAGTGCCATTTCTAGTATCGGCATTAACGAAGGTGCTACTATGGAATGGAAAGGTCTTATTGTAGCTTTAGTGTCTTTCTTAGTAACAGCTTTAGTTATGACAAGAGCTAAAGGTTTCTTAAAAATAATTCCATTTTTAGTTGGTATTGTATCTGGCTATCTTGTTGCGATATATTTTGGCTTAGTAGATTTTACAGCCTTTAAAGAAGCAGCATTCTTTAGTTTACCAGCATTCAAAATACCATTTATTGATTATGATTTAAATTTTGCAGCCTTAATTACAATCGCCCCTATTGCTTTAGTTACAATGTGTGAACATATCGGTGATCATACAGCGCTAGGAAATATAATTGGAAAGGATTTAATTAAAGATCCTGGTTTAGATAGAACATTACTTGGTGATGGTCTTGCTACCTTTGTAGCTGGTGCAATTGGTGGACCAGCAAATACAACTTATGGTGAAAATACTTCTGTTGTAGGTATGACAAAAGTTGCTTCTGTTTGGGTTATTGGTCTTGCTGCTATCTTTGCTATTATTATAGGTTTCTTAGGTAAATTTACAGCTTTAGTAAGTTCAATTCCTAACCCAGTATTAGGTGGTGTTTCCCTATTACTATATGGCTTCATTGGAATTAATGGTCTTAAAGTATTAATCTCTAATAAAGTAGATTTTGATAAACCTAAAAATATATTAATCGCATCTACTATGTTAGTTTTAGGTTTAGGTGGTGCAGTTATTTCAATTTCAAGTGGTAACTTAAACATTCCTATTAAAGGAATGAGTCTTGCTGCTATTTTTGGTATACTACTTAATGCTATTATTCCTGATCAAGAAGAAGACCAAGAAGATATTTTAACTTATGCTGAAGGAGTTGAAGAAGCACAAGACCTTTCAAAGCCTAATGTAAAAAAGACTACTAAAAAGGTAGTTAAAATAAAAGAAAATAATGAAGTAAAAGAAAAAGATACTAAAACTAGTAAAAAAAATAGTTCTAAAAAAACTACAAAAAAATAATTTATAAAACTGGAGGAATATTATGAAAGCAATTGAATTAAATCATCCCTTAATAGAGCATAAACTTGCTATACTAAGAGATAAAAATACAGGAACTAAAGAATTCAGAGAGTTAATTAAAGAAATTGGTATGTTTCTATGTTATGAGGCAATGAAAGATGCTACTTTAGAAGAAGTCGAAATAGAAACTCCTATTAAAAAAATGAAAACAGGTAAACTAAATGAAGATAAATATGCCTTTGTCCCTATTTTAAGAGCTGGTATGGGTTTACTAGAAGGTGTAACTAGCGTTATTCCAAATGCTAAAATAGGTCATATTGGTATGTATCGTGATGAAGAAACTTTTGAACCAATCAATTATTTCTTTAAAGTACCAAAAGATATCGAAGAAAGAGAAGTTATTATTCTTGATCCGATGTTAGCAACTGGTGGTTCAGCATTAGATGCAATTGATTTATTAAAAAGTAAAGGTGTTAAAAAAATAAAATTCATTTGTATTATTGCTGCTCCCGAAGGAATTATCAAAGTTGAAAAAAAACATCCTGACGTTCAAATATATTGTGCTCACATCGACGAATATCTAAATGAAAATAAATATATTGTTCCAGGCCTTGGCGATGCTGGCGATCGCATATTTGGTACAAAATAAGTCGATTATATATCGACTTTTCTACTAAAAAAGATTACTATCATTTAGTAATCTTTTAACTTGTTATTTTAAAAATTTAAATTTTTTATAATTATATTTAACTATTAATACTAAAACTAATGTAGCTAGTATTAAACCAGTCATAGATGTAGCATCAGTATTAGGATTATTTATAATAAACTCTTTTTCCTCTTCTTCTAGAACAAACTTAATTTCTACTAAAACATCACTAGAAGGCATTGTAAATACATTATCTCTTAATTCAATTACATTACCATCAGAATCAGTTACTACAATAGATTCAAGTTTATATCCATCTTTAGGTTTTATTTCAATTGTTTCCTTTTTTTCAGCAAAAGATTTTCCATTTACAATAGCTTCTCCTTCACCATCAATAATAGTTCTAATATTATAAGATATAGAATAATGTTCAGTTGTAGATAATACTTGACAAACTTCATGATCATCACTACATTCAGTTGATCTATAAATATCAGATACGAGAAAACCAGTTGAAGTTGAATTTAAATAATTAAAAACATTGTATTCATCTTCGCTAGAATTACTTACTTTAATTGTTTGAACTAATTTACCATCTAAATCATAGATAACAATATCACTACTATCATAATTAACACCAAGAGCAACAATATAATTTCCAACTAATTTAACTATTGGAAAAAAAATATAATCTTCGTTTTCAACACTCCAAACAAAATCACCTTTTTCTAATAAGCCAATAGATGGTATTGGCATTAAACAATCAATAGTACTTATTCCATAATCACCATTACTTATTTCATCTAATTCATTTTCTGAAACTGACTGCACCCATTGAGGATAAAATAAGTAAAGCCAATAAAAATAACTATTATCACAACCATTTGGTATTGAACTAAAAACAATATAATCAGAATTACTATCGGCAGACAAGTAATAATTATTTTTAGCTCTACGAATTACTTCTTCATAATAACTACTTGATTCACGATAATGATAATTTTCATAATCTTCTTTAGTATAATATTTTCCATAATCTTCCACAGTTAATTTTGCTAAATAATAAAAACTGGGAAAAATTTTTTTCACTAAATCTTCATTATTTATATCTTTTCTATCAGAATTTAAATCCAAATCAAAACTAATTATATTAAAGTATTCTCCTAATATATATAAACGATCATCATAAATTGAAAGTGTACTCATTCCATAATGAGGTGCAACTTCACTTGCTTGACTTATACTAAAGCTTTTTGAACAATTGTATTTATCACATATTCTATTACTATAAACATCACTTATTTTATCTGCATCAAAACCATCATTTAATCTCATAATTTGATATTTATATACAGAATTAGAATTATCATAAACATACACAAACAAATAAATATTATCATCGCTAGTCACAGCATCAATAAGACGAATTTCTAAATTATCATTTAAATTATTAACTTTACTGCTTTTTATGATATTACCATCATGATCATAATACCTAACATAGATTTCATTATTCTCCCCATCATCTGTTTCCAAAGAATAAATAGATACATATCCATTTTGATATTGTAAATTTAAAACCGGAGAATTCTGATAGTAATCTAAATTAAATGATTCTTGATCACGCCATTCACGTTCAAAGACAGATTCTTTAGCCAATACCACCCCAGTCATCATAAAGAAAAGACTCATAAGAAGTAACGTTATTTTACTTTTTTTCATATATTTACCTCTATTCTATTAGCATCATTTTACTTTATATTTACAAGTGATGTCAATTTATTAACGATCATTTCACTATTATTTACATCGAGTTATACAAACAAAAAAGAAGCCATTAAGCTTCTTCAAAGAATTGTTCATACCATACTAAGAAAGTATATACATTCCATACTTTTTTATAACAATCTTTCTTTCCACTCTTATGAGCTTCTAATAATTTATTTATTCTTTTTACATCAAAGAATTTAGATGCCGTTTCTGAGTTAAATTTTTCTTTTATTTCTTGATATAAATCATCTTCTCTTATCCATTCTCTAAGTGGTACTGGAAAACCTAATTTTTTCTTTTTATATGATTCATTAGGTATAACCTTTTTAGCAGCCATTCTTAAAGCTGGTTTAGTAGTTTCCTTATTTACTTTAGCATAAATTGGTAACTTACTAGCTACTTTAAATACTTCTTTATCTAGAAATGGTGTCCTTGCTTCTAAACCAAACATCATTGTATTACGATCTACAGCATGTAAGAAATCTCTAACTAACCAAAAATAAAAATCTATTACTTGTCTTTTAACTATATTAGAATTATCTTTATATTCTTCATAAAAAGGCGCTACTATATCTTTAGTATGTAATTGGTTTTTATTTTTACATATTTTCATAGCTTCTTCATCTCTAAATACTCTACCTAATCCAATATTATAATTTTCTAATCTTTGACCTCTTCGCCATACAAAGTTAAATCCTCTTACTTCTGGCAGTATTCCTGCTATCATTGATAAACCATGTCTTACAAAATAAGGAATTTTCATATACCAATCAAAATCTACCTCCTCTTTGTATGTGTTATATCCACCAAAGAACTCATCTGCTCCTTCTCCAGATAAAACAACTTTAACATCTTTAGAAGCAATTTCAGCAACAAAGTATAAAGCTATTGCTGAAGGATCAGCCAATGGTTCATCCATATGATATTGAATATTAGGAAATGCTTTAACATATTCTTCTTTCGTTATTTTTTTTGATTTATTAGTAATACCTAATTTTTTAGCTAAATCTTTAGCATAAGATATTTCATCATATTTTGGATTATCGTACCCTACAGTATATGTTTTATCTGGTTTAGCAATTGAAACTAGATATGATGAATCTATTCCACTTGATAAAAATGAACCAACTTCTACATCAGCTATTTCATGATATTTAACTGAATCTCTCATCGCCTTATCAATATCTAAAGCTATTTTATCTAAATCATCATCAGTTTCATTAAATTTTAATTCAAAAAATTTTTCTACTTCTATTTTATTATCTTTTAAAGTTAATTGATGTCCTGGTTCCAATCGATAAACTCCTCTAAAAAATGTTTCTTCCGTAGGTGTAGAGTTAAAACATAAATAAGCTGATAGTATTTCTTCATTAAATTCCTTTTTAAATTCAGGATGATCTAAGAAAGCCTTTATTTCCGAAGCAAACATAAATGTTTTATCATTTTGATAATAGTAAAAAGGTTTAATTCCCCATCCATCTCTTGCACAAAATAATTCTTTTTTATTACTATCCCAAATAACAAAGGCAAACATTCCACGTAATTTTTTAGTTAATTCTTTACCCCATTCTTCATAACCATGAACTAATACCTCAGTATCAGTAGATGTAACAAATTTATGTTTGCATTTTTTTAATTCTTCCCTTAATTCGACATAATTATATATTTCCCCATTAAAAACAATAACTAGTGATTTATCTTCATTATATATTGGCTGATCTCCTGTACTTAAATCAATAATAGATAATCTTCTATGTCCTAAAGCACAATTATCATCTAAATAGAAACCCTCTGCATCAGGTCCACGATGTTTTATACGATCAGTCATTGCTTTTAATATTTTTTTTGTAGGTTTTATATCACTTACATATCCAGCAATACCACACATGGTAATCACTCACTTCCTAAGACATATGTATAGTAATTTGTATCAATAATCATCTTACTAACACTAAAGTAATTAGCTACTTTATTATTCATTTTCTTAATATATTCTTGTTGTGTCAATCCTTCTAATTCTTTCTTAACTATATATTTTTTTGTAATTGAATTATAAGAACCATAATCAGTTGTCCAACTTCTATTTGAGAAAATTGCTATTCCTTCACTATCACTAAGTATATCTTTGCCAAGGATTAATCTTGAATCATAATCAACTCCAAATAAGTTTAATAAAGTTGGTAATACATCTATCTGACTACCCACTTTATCTACTTGTATTGGTTCCTCCATTTCACTATTCCAAAGAATAAAATTACTTTTATTTACTTCTATTGTATCATCTTTTTTATAGGTTGCAACCTCATTCATTTGATCAATCGATAAAGTATAAGGGTAATGATCACCTACTAAAGCAATAACAGTATCTTCTAGTTTACCAGTTTCTTCTAACTTAGTAATTAACGTTTCAAGCATTTTATCAAGTTCCATTTGAGCAGCTAAGTAATATTTTACATTATTTGAATATTCTAAATCATTAACAAATTCTTTATAGTGTTGTGCAATATTATCACCAGCTTCATAAGGAGAATGACCACTTACTGTTACATAATATGTAGCAAAATTTTTATCACTCATCATATAGTCTTCATACGTAGCATTAACCATTTCTGAATCAAATGGTAACCAATCACAATTCATTTTGTTTTCTAATCCATTTCCACATCCTGTATAATTAGTAAATCCAAGTGTTGCCATTGTTTTATCTCTTTTATAATACGTATAAGTCCAATCATGATAACTTTGTATTTGATAGCCTAATCCTCCAAAGACATTACCTAATCCATAAGCAATAGTTGGTTGTTCTCTTTTCCAAGTTCCAAGAATTTCTTGTGTCGGAATTAATCCTGTTGTAGCTTGAAATTCTCCTCCAGTAGTACTTAAAAATACTGGTGAATAGAAATTATTAAAGACAAATCCTCCATTAATCATTTTATATAAAGTTGGAGTCCTATCTTTATCAACAGCAACCTCATTAAATCCCTCAGCTAAAATAAAAATTAAATTCTTACCTTTAAACATACCTGTATATTCAGTTTTATTACTAGCTTGTTGTTTACTCACATAATTATTAATTGAATTAATAGTACTATCATTAGAACTTAAATTAGCAAAATCAATATCTAATTGATTAAAACCATAATCAACATCCTCTTCTGATATTGGTGTAATTTCAAAAGGTATTTCTTCTTCAATTACTAATTTACTTTCATAACCAAATATTTGTCTTTTTACATCAATTTTTGTATATGTAAGTAAACCAAATTTATCTATTAAAGATAAAGAATCATCTATATTATAATAAAGTTCTTTTGTATATTTAGTTTCTTCATTAATAGGTATTAGCAATAAAAAAGTCGATAAGTATGAAACTATTAACATTACAAATAAAGTAATTATACTTTCTTTATGATACCTTGTTGTATCTAATAATTTATTAAAAATAACACCTAATATAAATGGAATAAGTATTAAAACAAATACAAATAAATGAGTACTAATCGTATCTTTAATAATACTTGTAAAATCAAGTGCTTGATTAGCTAAACCAATAGTTGAAAAAGAAAATGGTACTGAGAACAAAGTAAAAAATATATACTGTACTTCAAAATAAAAAGTAATAATAAAAACTAATATTAAAGATAATATTTTATTAAAAACTTTGTTAAAAGATTTAGAAAGTATTGTTAAGAACATTGCTATAGGTATTGTAAAAATTGCCATATAAATAAAATTATAATCAATAAAGTGTTTAGCAATAACTAGTTTAACTATAAATTCTAAATATAATATTGTTATTAAAAAGTATACAAAGGGATGTATTTTAAATTTTTTCATGCTTACACTTCTTTCATAAACTTACGTTAGTTATTATACCACAAAATGGTATTTTTTATTTATTTAAAACCACATAAAAAAAAGATATTTACGAAAATATCTTGGTTGTATCACAAATAGTGTTGGTGAAAAATCGCTTCACTATTTTTTATTTCATCAAAAAGACATGAGTTTACTACAATGTAATTGCCAAAACACATTGAAAGGATTAAACTTATGTCTGTAAATAATTATATATTAAATTTATTAAATATTGAAGATAATAATATCTTTATTAACACAAATAATATTCAAAATAAAAATATTATCTATCATTCAAATAAAAACTTATCAAAAAAATGAAAAAAGCATTAAATTTATATAGAAAAAATATTAAATTCATAGAAAACTCATTTAAATATGATATAAATAATGGAGTTATAGAAGAAACAAATAATTTAATTAAAGCATTAAAAAAAATAGCTTTTGGATATAGAAAATATAATCATTCTATATCTAGAATATTCTTAATAAAAGGATGACTTTCGTCATCCTTAACAAAGCAATTCATTTATCAAATTTATTGTTTACCAACACTATTTGACAAAAAACCATCTTTTATAACTTTTTAAGAATTTTTAAGTAAAGTTAATTGAACTTTTTGTTTATCTAAATCAATATTGTCAACATAACAAGTTATTATGTCTCCAACATGTAAAATATCATTAGGATTTTTAACAAATGTTTTACTCATTTTTGATATATGTATTAAACCATCATCATGTAAACCAATATCGACAAAAGCTCCAAATGATGCAACATTTCTAACTGTTCCTTGTAATTCCATGCCAACTTTTAAATCTTCAATATGTAAAACATCACTTTTTAAAATAGGTGCTTCTAGTTTCTCACGTGGATCTAATCCAGGATTTAATAATTCTTTAATTATATCTTGGATTGTATAAATATCCGAATTTAATTCATTCGCTAATTTAGATGCATTTTGCTTCTTTAACATTTCTTTAAAGTTATCACTACTAAGGTCTTTTATATCTAAGTTTAATAGCTTAAGTAAGGCATTTGTAAGATCATAACTCTCTGGATGGATACCCGTTTTATCTAAAGGATTAACTCCATCAGGTATACGCAGAAATCCTATTGATTGTTCATATACTTTATCGCTCATTCCCTTAATTTTTTTAATTTCTTCACGGGAAGTAATCTTTTTTTCTTCCTTATATTTATATATATTTTCAATAACTGATTTTGTCAAACCTGATACATATTTTAAAATACTTTTTGAAGCAGTGTTAATATTGACACCAACACTGTTAACAACTTTCGAAGTAGTAAAATCTAAAGCTTCTCCAAGTTGTTTTTGGTTTACATCATATTGGTATTCGCCAACACCAATCGATTTTGGATCAATTTTAACAAGTTCAGATAATGGATCTTGTAAACGTCTTCCAATTGAAACCGCACTTCTCTTTTCAACTGCTAAATCAGGAAATTCTTCAATAGCTAATTTCGAAGCACTGTATATTGAAGCCCCCGCTTCCGAAGTAATAACATACTTACAAGGTAATTTATATTCGTTAATTAATTCTGCACAAAATTTTTCTGACTCCCTTGAAGCTGTCCCATTACCAATAGATATAATATCTATCTTATATTTTTCAATTAAATTCTTAACAATTATCTTACTTTGTTCAATATATTTATCTTGATTACTACCATTTATAAAAGGTTTAATAACTGTTGAATCTAAATATTTACCGGAAGGATCAACAACTGCTAATTTACAACCATTAACATATCCAGGATCAAACCCTAATACTGTCATCCCTTTAATAGGTCTTGTTAAAAGTAAATGTTCCAAATTAGTACCAAAAGTTTCAATAGCTATTGTTTCAGCCTTTTCTGTTAACTCAGCTCTTATTTCTCTTTCTATACTAGGTAGGATTAATCTCTTTAGTGAATCTTTAATACTATTTTTAACTAATTCTACAACAAAAGAATCCTTATTCTTAATTAATTTACCCTCTAAATAAGACACAATTGCCTCATTATCCATATCAATTGATACACTTAATACCTTTTCAGCTTCTCCTCTATTCAAAGCTAAAACACGATAATGTTTAATGTATTTAACTCGATCAGTAAATTCATAATACATTTCGTATACCTTATTAGGATCTTCAGCATTCTTCTTTATCTTAGAAGTAATAGTACCATTACTAAAAACATTATATCTAATCCATTTACGATAAGAAGCATTATCACTAATCCATTCAGCAATTATATATCCAGCTCCTTCTAAAGCAGTAGCTGTATCTTTAACATTTTCATTAACAAACTTTTTAGCCATATCTTCTAATGAACCAGTAACTGGAAAAGCCATTATCATCTTGGCTAATGGCTCTAAACCATTCTTTATAGCCTCTGATGCTTTCGTCTTTTTCTTTTCTTTATAAGGACGATATAAGTCTTCAACTTCTGTTAACTTACTACACTTCATAATACTTTCTTGTAATTCAGGTGTAAGCAATCCTTTTTCATCTATCAATCTTATAACATCCTGTTTTCTATTTAAAAGATTCTCTTGATACTTATATTGTTCTTCAATTGCTCTTATTTGATCTTCATTTAAATTACCAGTCTTATCTTTACGATATCTTGCTATAAAAGGAATAGTAGCTCCTTCTGCTAACATATTTAGTACTTCTTTTATTTGTTTTTCTTGTAGCCCTAGAGAAGATACTAGGAAACTAATTACCTCTTCCATTTTTATCACCAATTTTTATTATATCTAACTTTATAACTTATTTCTATAGAACAAAAGTAAAATAAATAATTAAAATTATTATATTTTACATAAGGAACCTTACAGTTCCTTTTTCTTGTTTCATCGGAGTCTCCTCCTCCACAAGCCTAAATTCCGATGGTCGCCACCGTATATTGTTTTTTTCTTTTTTTAATCTACAAAAATATTTTTTTTAGTTACTAACATAAATTATAATTTTTCACCATAAAACAATTATACGATAGCAAACTAACGTTCGTCAATGCTTTTTTGATATTTTTGTGAACTTTTCACTTTCCTATAAGATAAAAAAAGAGAATTACTAAGAATCTTCATTCTTTTTATTCTCTTTTTTCTTTTTCTTAACTTTATTGCTTTTATCATGTTCATTAATTGTTTTATCTTCCATAATAGGAGCACTATTAGCAGATTCTTCTTTTAACTTATTAATCTCTATAACTCCTGTTTTTTCCATTTCTTCATGATAATTCATCGCCATTCCAATTACTAATATATATGATAATAAATATGTCCATAACATTAAGATAACTATATTAGCTAAACTACCATAAAAGACTGAATAATTAGCATAATGAGCTATATAATATGAATATGCTGCTGTAACAAGAATCCATCCAACTGTTGTAAATATCGCCCCACCATTAACATTACTACTAGGTATCTTTTTATCAGGAGCCATCGTATATATCATTTTAATAAACAAAAAGATAATTATCCAAGATAAAGGACCATTAATAAAATGTAATACCTTTACAACAATAGCTGTTGTTTCCGCATCTAAATTAAAATAATGTATTATATTAATTAGAGTATGACCAAGTAATGGGAATACTAATATGAATAAAAACAATATAACAATAACTAATTCCATAATAATTGCTTTTAATCTTCTTCTAAAGAATCCAGAATCTTTTATATTATATATTGTATTAGAAGCAACTATAATAGAAGCCATTCCATTACTAGCAATGAAATAACCAACACCTAAAGTAATGAAAAATGTTGGCGTTATTTCAGTTGCTGTAATTATAGGTGTAACTAAGTCCGCAATATCTCCACCTAAAACATTTGATATTAAAGATTGTACTATATCATTAGACAATTGTAGATAGGAACATGCATAACCAATAAGAGTTATTGTTGGAACCATTGATAAGAAAATAAAGAACGCTATTTGACCAGGTAGAATAAGCATTTCTGGTCTCCAAAATGCTTCCCAAAATCTTTGAAAGAAGTTTTTACGATTCTTTCTTTTCATCTGAACCAACTTCTATTTCTTCTTTTTTAGTACGCATATCTTCTACAGATTCATTAATAGAATCTTCAATTGTTTTCATATCATTTAATATCATACTATAACCAATAGCTGCACCATATTCGTAAGGTAAATTTTTAAATTCTTTATATAATTTTCTTATATAACTTACTACTTGTTTTTCCTGATATCCAACTAAATAAATTAAAAATTCATTACCATCAGTTCTCATTATATCTGTATTATCTAGTTGTGTTTTAATTAGTACATTGGCTGTAGCTTTTATTTGTGAATCTCCTTGTTCATAACCTAATGTATCATTTATCTTTTGTACTTCATTTAAATCGATAATAATTGTTGCTTGTGGATAAATAGTATTCTTATTCCAATTATTAATATTTTCATTTAAATAGTTACGATTCTTTAATGAAGTTAATTGATCTATATATTTCATTTTATCTTCTTTTTTTATTTTCTTAGCTATCTTAATACGTTTAGTAGAACGATAAGCTAAATATAAAATAATAATTAAAACAACTAAAACAATAAATGAGTATTTAGCAACTTGGCCTAATACCGTTCCAGAATTAACAGTATAAGTATGATTATAAATACCTTTAGTTATTATTTCATTAGGATCTAAAATAGCAATATATTTACCAAATAATAAACTAAATGTATCATTTTCTCTTACATAAAAATTATAAGTATCAGATAAAGTATTACTATATCTAACAGTATATTCACTCAAAATAGACTTTTTATAGTAATTATATACTTCTTTATCCATAATAATTACTTCACCACTACGAATAGCTTTCTTTAACTCTTTTTCATTAGCATAAGAGTTAACAGATACATCACCTATTCCAGAAATATATTTTTCTAAAATACTATTTTTACTAACATAAACATCTAATCCATTTAAAGAAGTAATAGCATTTATAACTAATGAATTTTCTTCTGGAGCTATCACAACAAAAGAAACATTCATTAAGGAATCAATCGCTTGATACTTAGTATCTAAATTATAATAATTATAGAACATATCTATTTTATTATTAGCAATTGCTTCTGTAAATTTAGAAAAATTCTTATACTTAACAGGATTTATCTCCGTCTTACTAAATGCTGTAAATCTCGTTAAATATTCACTAACAATTCCTCCATATGAACCACTTATTAATACTTCATAAGGACTATTATTAATAAATCCATAAGTATATGTTTTAGCTTGAATATTTGCGAGTTCTTTATCAGATATTGATAAAGCATTTGTAAATGTTAAAAGTTCATTTTGATTAATAGACTTATTTAAATCTTCTTCTTGAAAATCAGCAAATGTTTTTTTCATTATTTCACTAAATACATCATTCTCTTGTAATCGATATATTAAGTATTTATTTAAATCACTAATATGATAATCTATACTATAATTTGATGTTAAAATAGATGTTAAATTTTCTTCTAATGGTAATACCGCATAATCTATATTCTCATCAGTTTCTAAAGCATTGAGCAAATCAGTTGAAGTTTCATAAGAATTTATTGTTACATTATTAGTATCAGTTAAATATTTTGCAACTAAGTTTTCATCACTTGATAAAACCCCTAATTTACTATTTGATAATTGTGATAAAACACTAATGTTTTGTTTTTCTTTACTAACTACTACATAATGTTCAGTATAAAATATTACATCAGTATTTTTAAGATCATAAGTAAGCATAAATGCTCTATCTGTAACATCTTCTCCAATATTATAAGTAATTGGATTTATATCAATTCCATATTCTTCTTCAACATATGTAATATAATCAAAGAAAACACCTGTTCCATTTTTACCAAATACATCTAAGTTAACAGGAACATAAACATTTTGTACCTGATTAATATTCTGAGTAATCCACTCTTTTTCTTCTACCGTAAGCTTACTTTCATCATGTAATATATTATAAGTAATAACTCCTAAACTAATTAAAGCAATTACAACTATTAAAACAATCAGGACAATTTTTTTATTTGATTTTACTTTTTTCATATCTTATCCCTCAACTGTTTCAGGAGTTACTTCACGGTTATTATTCCAAATCATACCAGAACCATTTTTATTATGAGCTCCTGATATTAAGAATCCATCACTTGATGCTGTTGCATCTTTTTCCAAAGTTATATTAAAATCATAAAACTTTTGTTCTTCATTTGTAAAGTTTTCTAATGATTTTGCTACAATACTTTCTGCTTCTTCTAAAGAACAATTAGTTTCATATTCTACATTTATATAAATAACACGACCAGTAATATTAAGTTTTGCTGTCTTAACTTTCTCATTATTAGCTAAATTAACTTCATAATCACTAATTTTAGCTTCACTTATTTCATAATTTTCTATACCATCTAAACGATCACCATATTTATCAGTACCTTTACCAATATAAAAACATTGAATAAGTATGGTTGTAATTATAACTAAACAAACCAATATAATTGCCATTAAAATTGTAAACACACGATGCTCCCTATAAAACTTTTTTATTCTTTTCATTAATATCCCACCTCTTTTAATAGGTATTTAAATTATACTACATTATGAACTTATAAGCAATTAGTGAGTCCTATATAATATATGTTTTTTTAACCTCTAATAGTCAACTTTGACAGAAAAAAAAGAAATTACAAAGAATCTATAATTTCTTTAAATTTCTCTTCATTCCATATTTCAATACCTAATTGTAAAGCCTTATCATACTTACTACCTGGTGCATCACCAACAATAACCCCGAGTTTGACAGTTAATAAAGCAAAAAATCACCATTCAGCCAGGTGTTTATAAGGCTTTATAGTGATTTCTATTT
>CANQFI010000026.1 GCA_947598455.1 uncultured Bacilli bacterium
TTTACGTAAATTGACAGATACTAATTTTTTGAAAAACTAAAAAACATTTACAAGTTTGTTATTTTAAAGTATTATTAGTGTATACAGTGGTACATTGTGGAGGAAAGTGGGGGATTTTAAAATGTTCATGGGCGAATATCATCATAACATTGATGATAAAGGACGACTTATAATTCCTGCCAAATTTCGTACTGAACTAGGTGATAAGTTTATTATCACGCGTGGTTTAGAGAAATGTTTGTATGTATATTCTGAAACAGAATGGAATAAAACAGTTGCCAAATTAAAAACTCTACCTTTTACCAAAAAAGACGTCCGAACATTTGATAGATTCTTCTTTTCTGGTGCCACTGAATGTGAATTTGATCGTCAAGGTCGAATTAACATTACCTCCCCATTGGTTAGTTACGCCGATATTACTAAAGAATGTGTAATTATCGGCGCTAACGACCGAATTGAAATATGGTCAGAAGAGGGATGGAACAACTTCTTCTTAGAAAATCAAAGTACTATTGAAGATATCGCTGAAAACTTATTTATAGGAAGTGCTTACGATGAAACATTATAGTGTTCTATTAAATGAGTCAATAACTGGTTTAAACATTAAACCAGATGGCATTTATGTTGATGCCACATTAGGTTATGGGGGACATAGCAGTGAAATTCTAAAAAGATTAACTACCGGTCACTTATATGCCTTTGATCAAGATATTGAAGCAATTAAATATTCTGAAGAAAGATTATCTAAAATAGGAAAAAATTACACAATTATCCATTCTAATTTTGTTCATTTAAAAGATAAATTATTCGAGTTAGGAGTTCAAAAAGTTGATGGCATTATTTTTGATTTAGGATTATCAAGCCCCCAAATTGATGATAAAAATCGTGGCTTTACTTTTATGAAAGATGCTCCTCTTGATATGCGTATGGACTTATCTAATAGCTTAACAGCTAAAGATGTCATAAATACTTATAGCCTTGAAAAGCTTAGTAATATTTTTTTCATATATGGTGAAGAAAAAATGTCTAAGTTTATAGCTAAAAAAATAGTTAGTGAAAGATTAACAAAAGAGATTGTAACTACTAAAGAACTAGTTAAAATTATTGAATTAGCCGTTGGTGCTAAATATTTTAATAAATTTCATCCTGAAAGACAAATTTTTCAAGCAATAAGAATTGAAGTAAATAGTGAACTTACCGTTTTAAGTAACGTTTTACCTGATGCTATAGATCTATTAAATAAAGAAGGAAGAATGTCTGTAATAACTTTCCATTCTTTAGAAGATCGTATAGTAAAACAAATGTTTAAAAAAGAAAGTGAAATTAACGAATTAGTAAAAGGTTTACCTGTAATCCCTGATGAATATAAACCTAAAGTAAAATTAATCAATAAAAAGCCAATCTTACCTAGTGGCGAAGAAATAAAAGAAAATTCGCGTAGTAAAAGTGCTAAACTACGTATTATAGAAAGGGTTTGATAGTATGACTAAAGTAAAAAAGAAATCATCAAGAAAAAATAGAAATTTAACAGGAGAGAAAATAATCTACTTTACAATTATTTTCATATTACTTGCAATTCCTGTTTGCAACGTTTATACTAAAGCTATACTATCTTCAAGTAACATCGCTCTAGAACAAACAAAAAATAAGATTAAAGAACAAGAAAGCACTAATGATGGCTTAAAAATGGAAATTAGTGAATTAGCTTCACTTGATAAAATTCAAGTAATTGCTACTGAAAATGGTCTTACTTATGAAAACAATAATATAAAAGTTGTTACTAGTGAATAAAATAAGGAGTTAATGACTATGAAAAGAAAAAACAATACAATAAATGTCAGTGGTTGGATTTTTATTGTTTTAGTTTTTTCTTTTTTTGCTATTGTCATAAAATTATCCTTTGTTTCAATGGCTAAAAAAACTGATGATATAGATTTAACAGCTTTTGTTGAAAATCGTAATACTGAAAAAGAAATTCTTCAAGCTCATAGAGGAAGTATTTATTCCATAGATGGTGAAGTCTTAGCTCAGAATGTTAATGCTTATACAGTTATAGCTTATCTTTCACCTTCTCGTACTAAAGATGATGATAATCCTCAACATGTTATAGATAAACAAAAGACAGCTGAAGCTTTAGCTCCCTTAATTAATATGGATGTTGAGACAATTTTATCTTTATTAAATCGTGATGCCTACCAAGTAGAACTAGGTCCAGGAGGTCGTGATATTTCATCTCTTATAAAAAAGCAAATCGAAGCCCTTCATTTACCTGGTATTGATTTTATTGAAACATCAAAAAGATATTATCCCTTAAGTACTTTTGCTCCATATATTGTTGGTTTTGCTTCTCGTGATCCTGATAATGCCGATGCTCCTATAACAGGCAAAATGGGTATCGAAGCTTATTTTGATGAAGAATTACAAGGTAAAGATGGATATACTATTTACCAAAAAGATGCTTATGGCTATACCTTACCAAATGTTACGACTATTACTGAACCTGCCGAAACAGGTGAAGATATATATTTAACTATTGATAGTAATATTCAATTATATGTTGAAAATGGGGTAAAAGAATTAATTAAAAATAATAATATGGAATGGTTAACCGTTTCTGTTATGGATGCTAAAACTGGTGCTATTTTAGCTTCTAGTTCTAATCCAAGTTTTAACTTAAATAAATTAGATATTCAAGAGTATTTAAATCCTTTAACTTCCTATCAATATGAACCTGGTAGTACAATGAAAATCTTTTCTTTCCTTGCGTCAATGGAAGCTGGCAAATACAATGGCAGTGCTACGTATCATTCCGGACAAATTAGAGTTGATAATGCTCTAATTCAAGATTTTAATAATGGTCGTGGATGGGGTGATATAACCTTCGATGTTGGTTTTTCTTATTCCTCAAACGTTGCAGCAACCACATTGGCTTTAGATATAGGGCGTGAAGCTTTATATAATTATTACTCAAGTTTAGGTTTCGGTCGTAAAACAGGTATTACTCTTCCAAATGAAGGAACAGGGGATATTGATATTACTTATCGTACTGAACTTGCGACAGCTTCCTTTGGTCAAGGTATTACAACAACGCCAATTCAAACACTTCAAGCTCTAACAATTTTAGCCAATGAAGGTATGGAGCTTCAACCATATATCGTAGAAAAAATCGTTAATAGTGATACTGGCGAAGTAACATACCAACATCAAGTAACTGAATTAGGTCAAAAAGCTTCCAAAGAACATATCGATAAAATGTTATCTTTAATGTATGATGTTGTCTATAGTGGAAGAACTGATGCTAGAAATTATCAAAATGATAATATAGTTATAGCTGGTAAAACAGGTACTGCCCAAATAGCTGGTCCTGATGGTCGTTACCTAACTGGTACTTATGACTATATTCGTAGTTTTGCTGGTGTTTTCCCATATGAAAACCCTCAATATATAATTTATGTTTCAGCTAAGAAATTTACTGGTAATTACAAAGATTATGCTAAAATGGTTACAAGTATTGTTGAAGAAATAGCTAAATATAAAAATATTTCCAAATCTATTGAAAAAGTTGATAATTCTAAAATAATTACAATTGATAACTACATTAATTCTGAATATACTATTGTAGAAGAAAAATTAAAATTATTAAATTTAGACATTATTAAATTAGGTAGTGGTAAATATATTATTAATCAGTATCCACAATCTGGTAAAACTATTTTATCAGGTCAAAAAATTTTCTTAGTTACTAATAGTACTGAATATCCAATACCTGATATAAATGGTTGGAGTTATAACGAAGTTTTAACTCTATGTAAATTATTAAAAATAAAATATGAATTTACAGGTAATGGGAATGTAACAGAATACACTTTTGATCCAAATGATAGTATTCTTAAAGTAACCTTTAATTAATATCTATATAATTTATTATATAGATATTTTTTATTTAAATTTGCTTAATTAATTGAAAATTGTTATTATAAAAAACAATTGAAAGGAGACTTTTCTATGGATATAAAAGAAATAAGTCTATTTCCACATAATGAACAAGGTTACGAATTATTATGTAATGCCTTAGAAAAATATCCTTTAGCTTTTTTAGAACATGCAACAGGTACTGGAAAATCTTTTATCTTACTTAAATATTTATATACTAAAATGCTTAATAAAAGAATTCTTTTTATTTCTAGTCATGATGAAATGTTTGAACAATTATTTAATGAACAAATGTCTACTTTAGGTATAAAGAGAAGTGATTTTGCTAAATTTGATACATTAATCTATCCTAATATTACTAAATATGATATGAAAGATATTATTAAAAACTATGATTGTATAGTTTTTGATGAAGCCCAACATACTGGAGCTCCTAAATGGAGTATTAAAGTAGCTGAATTAAAAGAATTAGTCTTAAAAATTCCTGGTAAACAGATGATTGGAGCTACCGCTACTAGAATAAGATACTTAGATGATTATATGGATGTAGCTGAAATGTACTTTGATGGTCAAATATGTTCTACCTTAAGCATTTCATATGCTATCTTAAATAACTTACTTCCAGCTCCATTTTATGTTAATACTTTAAGTGCTTGTGCTGACGAAATAAATAAAACTATAAGAAAATTCCCTAAACTAATTGCAACTCCTGAAACTAATGCCTTATTAGAACGAACTAAAAAATTAAATGAAAAAATAAATTTAGATAGTAGTGTTCCTTATATTTTACAAAAATATGGTGTTAAAAAAGGTGAAAAATATATAGTCTTTTGTAAAGATATAGCTGACTTAAAAAGAAAAAAGCAAGAAGCCACTGAATGGTTTAAAGATATTGGTCCAATTAAAACTTATGCCGCCCATAGTGAACAATCAAAAGAACAAAATATCTCTGAAATAAAAGGATTTAGTTCGCCAAAAAAAGAAATAAGTTTAATGTTTGCTGTTGATATTTTTAATGAAGGTTTTCATATCGATGGTGTAGATGGTATTTTAATGTTCCGTAAAACCAAATCCCCAATTATTTACTTTCAACAACTAGGTCGTGCCTTATCTTTTAGTGCCCGTAAAAAACAAATTAAAATATTTGATTTTGTTAATAATATTTCTGAAAATGACATAATTTATGAACTATATAAAGAATTAATAAGTGAAGCTCATCGACTTCTTCCTCTTCATCCAGAAAAACAAGAATTATATGAAGAAATTATCAATCGTTTTCAAATCATTGATTATACTAGTAGTATTTTAGATGAAATAAGAACTATTAATAAAGTTCTCGATGAAAAATATATCGTTCGTAATCGTCTTGATTATGCGATAAATTTATTAATTGAATATCGTAATTTTTATCCTCATACTAATTTTAAACAAGAATTATATCAAGGTCGTATTAGTCATAATTATATAAATGCCTATAACTATATTTGTCAAACTGAAGATTATCTAACTGACGAACAAATCGATCTTCTAAAAACTTTAAATATAGAATTTACAGAAAAAATCAATCTTCCTAAATCTAAACGTCAATCATTATTAAAAGGTTCTAAAACTTTTAAAGAATTATATGAAAAAGAATACGATGCATTCTGTGCTTCATACTATAACTTTATTTCCTTAAATCATCGTCGTCCAAGTAGTGAAGGCTCTACAGAAGAACAAACTTTATATCATAAATATCGTTCTTATTTAATGTCTTTATCCAAAAATAAATTAAATAGATTCTTATCTAAATTACCAGCTAAATTAACAATTGAAGAAACTATTCTTATTGGTAATTACCCAAGTAAAGAAGAAATTGAAAGCTATACTACATATATTAAAACAAAATTAAAACAAAATATTCCATTAGATGAAATTGAAAGAAAACTCTTAAAAAAGATTCGCTATGCTATTTCTTTAAAAAATATAGAATTACAACAATATATTGATTCTATAGACACTATATCTTCTAAATTAGCTAAAGCTATTATAGTAATTGAAAAATATAAAAAAGAAAATCCTCAAGATCGTCTAGAAAACATATATAATATTAGAAATATTCCTGAAGTTTATCAGGCTATTAAATTTATTCATACATATGCTAAACGTATTACTAATGCTGAATTTAAAAGATTACTAGCTCTAGATATAAAATTACCAACTGTAATAGATATGACCTTAGCTGATCGTCTAGAACTATTAGATGGTTGTGATTCATTATATGAAAAAGAACAGCAAAATAATGTCAGTATTTTTGATAAATACTTATTATTTATTAAAAAACATCATCGTCGTCCTAGTAATAATATTCCCAATGAACAAGTTTTAGTTTCTCAGTATGAAGAAGATTTATTAAAAACTAACACATCTAAAGTAAAAAATATCTGTAAAATATTATCTTTATATCATATTGAATTAACTTTTTATGAAAAAGTAATAATTGGTGAAAAACTTCCGATTAACGATATAATAACATTTATAAATAAAATAGAATACAAATTATCTATAGACGAATCTATTTCTCCTAAAGAATTAAAACTTTTAAGAGCTATTAATAATCAAAATTATTCTAAAGATTTAATTGATTTAGATAGTTTAATAAATATGATTAGCAGTATGAAAAAAAATAAAGAACTTATTACCAATATTGAAAATCTTTATGCTACGAGCCCAAATAGTAATCTTAATAATTCTAATGATTTAAGAATAATAATTAGAACATTATTTCATAATTATAAATATTTAACTTTACAAGATTTAGCTCGCCTACAAATTTTAAATATTGAAATACCTGAAGAATTAATTACTGAATTAAATAATTCAAAACCAGCTATATCACTTTATGATAAGGAAAGAAGAAATTTTATAGCTTTCTATTTTGAGTTATTAACTTATTTTCAAACTCTTTATGAAAGACCAGAAAAAAATAGTCCTTTAGACAAAAAGTATCGTCATTATTTAGCTATATTATCACCTAAAAAATTAACTGCTCTTTTATCTAAAATAAAACCATTTCTAAGAGAATTTACTTTTGAAGAAAAGGTTTTACTTAATAATTATCGTCGCGAGGACTCTTTAGAATATCTTGCCTTAATTAACGAAAAAACAGCTCATCAAATTCCTCTTGATTTATTAGAAAAAAGAGTAGTTAATATCTTAAAAAAATCATTAAAAGTGGCTCAAAATATAAAAATAACTAAAGACTCTAAAAAAGAATCGAGTAGTGCTACCTTTGAAAATCGTTTAGTTTCTAACATAATTGATTCTATTCGCTTAAATCCTCAAATTGTTTTAATTACTAATCCTAGCTTTAACAGTCTTTCTGTAGCTAACCAAAAAAAGGTTTTTGATTTTCAAAATTTATTTCAAGCTCGCAAAGTCTTTATCGAAATTATTTCTCTTTTAAAAACTTCCAAAAAACCTCTTCGTCTATGTTTATCACCAGAATTAAATGAACAATACCTACATTCTTTAGAAATAAAAACAACAGATTCTTATTATCATGAATTACTCGCTACAATAAAAAAACTTGATTGTGATTATGAATACAAATTACGTGGAACAGATCGTCTTCAATTTATAAATGACTATTTATCATTTATTGAATCTCATCATGGTTTAAGACCGAATCTTGATAGTTCTTCTAAAGATGAATCTTTCTTAGCTAAAACATATCATGAATTAAATAGTAAAATGAGTAAAAAAGAACTTACTAAAATAGATATTATTATTAAAAAAAGTACTGAAGAGGATTTATCTGTTAATTTCTTTAATCGTTTTTATGAATTCATTATTACTAATGGTCGTTTCCCTTGTGGTAGTAGCAATGATAGTAATGAGGTTCAATTAAATAACTTATATCAATTATATGGTACAACTTTAACTAAAGAACAAACCCAAGAATTAAAGAAATTAAAAAAACTATACGCTCGTGCGACACTCCAAGCTAATATAGGCTTTGCTAAAAAAATTAAACAATGATAAAATTAAAATAGAGGTGTGATACTATGGCAAAAAGAACTTTAAGCAAAGTAGAATTCGAAATATTAGTAGATCAGTATTTAGCTAATGATATGCCTTTATCAATCATAATTGATACATATAATGTTACATATCCTCAAATGCATTTACTAGCTAATCGTGTAATAGGTTATGATCGTCAAATTGCTTATCTAACAGAAAATTACGATTCTTCTTTATCAAATGAACATGATGAAGGACTTTTATCCATACCTCATAATATTGAAGAACAAAATCCTTTTAATAAGGAAGAACATAATGAACAATTTAAAAGGTTAGCCGAAATAAAAGAACAATTAGCTAAGTTATCAAACCTTGAAACTATTTCTACTTTACAAGATAAATTAAATAAGAAAAAAAAGGAATTATCTAATTTTGATTATAATCTAATTCAAAGGATTGAAAAATTTGTTAATGACCTAGATCATATGCAAGAAAATAATCAAACTATTGACTATCTTTTAGCTATTAATGGTATTTTTCCTAAAGATTTACCTTCTTTTGACCATTTATATAATTCTTATTTAAATTGCCAACAAGAAATATTAACAATTGAGCAACAATTGCAACAATTGAATGAAGTACCTAAAACTAGCAAAGTTTTAAATAAAGAATACGAAACTATAAGAGAACAATTAGTTATTCGCAATATTAAATTAGTTAATTGGTGTATAAGAACATTTTTTAATGGCATTCCTTTACCTAAAGAAGAAGCTCAAATGTATGGCTTAGAAGGTTTAATTAAAGCAATTAATAGTTTTGATTATACTTTAGGCTATCAATTTTCATCTTATGCCGTACCTACAATCACTCATAATATTCAAAGATATTTTGAAGAAATGATGGGTATTTCATGGCGTGATTTTATAAAGAAAGAATCAATTAATTATTATCGTCGTTTAATGAAAGAAGCTGATCCAAAACATAAAGGTCAAATTACTCCTGAAGAACTAGCAGAAATGGGGCTTGTTCCTTATACAGCTAAAGCCATTGCCAATATTGATGAAATGAAACAATTTATTCCTATGGCTGATGCTTTTAAAGAATCAGAACAAGAATATCCTAATCATCCTCGCTATGAAATGCCAACTACTTTTGAAGATTATAATTCCATAGATGAATACGAAGATGGAACAATGGAAGAGAGTAGTGAAGTATTTGATGAAGTAGTTGAATATCATCTCCTAAGAGAAGAATTATTATCAATAATAAAAACTTTACCATATAAAGAACAAGAAATTATTATTCATCGATATGGTTTAAATGGTGAAGAACCAAAAACTTTAGAAAGTCTTGCCAAAATGTATGAGATTACTCCTGAAAGAGTAAGACAAATTGAAGCTAAAGCTCTTCGTAGATTTAGACATCCTGCTCGTTCTAAATTTTTAAGACCATTCTATGGTGAAAGATCACATAGTTCTTCAATGTACTATGACTCAAAAACCAGCTCTGCTACACTTACCAATAATATATATACTTATTTAGTCGATTTATTAAAAGCTCATCTTACTTTTCCTGGTATTTTAAGGTTTTTAAAAATGCGCTACAATATAGAATGGTCAATGGATGATTTAACTAGAGCTATTTCTTCATTAAATAAACTCTATATAATTATTCATCAATTATTAAATGAAGATAAAACAATAGGCGAAATAATTGATGAATTAAATAAAGGTGAAATGCATTATATTATTTTCGGTAGTGAATACTCTAACTGGCTTAATGGCTTTTCAGAAAATTTAATTAAAAATATTATAAATAAATATGAGATAGTCGATATTAATGTTGCTAAATTAAAAGTTTAAAAAACAGATGTAATTTTTACATCTGTTTTTACTTTATAATATCTTCTGGATCTAACTCCACATCTCGTCTTGTTAATATTTCATAGCCATCATCTGTAACTAATACCGTATGTTCAAAATGAGCACTATTCTTATCATCATCAGTGCATATTGTCCAATTATCATCTAACATATAAATATCAGCCGTTCCTAAATTTAACATTGGTTCAACAGCTATAACATTACCTGTATGTAAAGTAGGGCCTTTCTTTTCAGTACCATAATTTGGAACATCAGGGTCCATATGAACTTTATCTCCAACCCCATGACCAACTAATTCTCTAACAACTCCCAAATTATATTTTCTTGCTGTTTTAAATACGGCATGACCAATATCTCCCGTAGTACAACCATCATGAATTGCTTTAAGACCATTCATTAATGATTCCTCAGTCCATTTAAGTAACTCTTCATCTTTTTTACAATTTGGTTTACCGACAATATAACTCCAAGCTGAATCTCCATGATATCCTTGATAACAAGCTCCTATATCTAACTTTACAATGTCTCCTTCTTTTAACTTACGATGTGATGGAATTCCATGAACAACTTCATTATTAATACTTATACAAATACTCCCAGGAAATCCATATAATCCTTCAAAAGAACAAGTACAACCTTTGCTTTCAATAAATTCTTTGGCTAATCTATCTAATTCCTTTGTACTAATTCCTGGTTTAATAAATTGTTGTAAATATTTATGAGTAAGACCTACAACTTTACCAGCTTCTCTTAATTTATTAATTTCATCTTCAGTTCTTGTAACAATCATTATTACACCTCAATTCCTTAAGTATTATAACACAATCTAACAATTATTGAGTATTTATAGTTTATAACTATTTAAAAAATGATATAATAACAAAGGTGATTAAAATGAACATAATAATCGTCGGTATTGGTAAACTTGGTGAATATTTAGCTAAGAACTTAGCTAAAGAAAATGAAGTAACTTTAATTGATAATAATTTTTTAAAAACTCAAGATATTATTAATAATGAAGATGTTAATTATTTAATTGGTAATGGCCTTGATTCCAATGTTTTAATAGAAGCCGGTATTGCCGATTGTGATATTTTAATTAGTACTATGGAAAAAGATGAACAAAATATTATGTGTTCTTTATTAGGTAAAAAATTAGGAGCTAAAAGAACTATTGCTCGTATTCGTACTCCAGAATATGCTAATTTCATTAATATTTTAAAAGAAGAGCTAGGTCTTTCAATGTCTATTAATCCTGAATATATAACAGCTGAATATATTGCTCGTATCTTAAGTATTCCCAGTGCCCTAGATGTAACAACCTTCTTTAAAGGACGTATTGAAATGATTTCTCTTATCGTAAAAGATCAAAGTATGTTAGCTGGTCAAACTATTCATAATCTTACTCAAAAATTAAATTTTAATATCATAGTTTGTGCTATTAATCGTGATCAAGATATTATCATTCCTAAAGGTAATACTAAAATTCAAGTAGGGGATAAATTACATATAACAGGTACTCCTAAAGATATTAATAAATTTTTAAAGTATGCTAAACTAATTGGTAGTAAGACAAAATCGGTTATGATAAGTGGTGGCTCTAATACTGCTATTTATTTATCTAAAATGTTAATTGATATGGATATCAAAGTTAAATTAATTGAATTAGATCCTGAAAGATGTAAATTCTTAAGTGAAGTCTTACCTAAAGCTTTAATAATTAATGGTGATGTTTCTGATCAAAATCTTTTATATGAAGAAGGTATCGAAAAATGTGATGCTTTTATATCTTTAAATAGTATTGATGAAGAAAATATTGTCTATTCTATGTTTGTTTCTCGTTTAAATATTCCTAAAATAATTACTAAAGTCAATCATATTGACTTAGATGGTGTCGTTGAACAAGCTAAAATAAGTACCGTCATAACTCCCCATAAAATAGCTTCTAATCAAATCTTAAGATATATTAAAGCTATGCAAAATAGTAAAGAGAGTAGTTCTGAATCAATTTATCGTCTAGAAGATGATAAATTCGCTATTTTAGAATTTAAAATAAAAAAAGATTTTGCTTATCCTAATAGTAAATTAAAAGAATTAAAAATCAAAGATGGCGTTTTAATTGCTGCTATCCTACGTGGTCGAAATATAACATTCCCTAGTGGTAACGATGAAATAAAACTTAATGATACAATTATTCTTATTGTAAGCAATAAATGTAATATTAAAGATATTAATGACATATTGGAGTAGTATATGAAAAGTATTTTAAAATATATTGGTAAAGTCTTAATAGGTTTTTCTATTATTCTCGTCTTTCCTCTCATAGTTGCTTTAATCTACCATGAGTCTTTTAAAGGTTTCCTTATCCCATTAGTCTTAAGTCTTACTATTAGTTTAATCCTCAATTGTTTTAATATAAATAAAAAAAATCTTTATGCTAAAGATGGTTTTATTATCGTTGCTTTATCCTGGATAATTATTAGTATTTTAAGTGCTCTACCATTTATGATCACCCACCATATTTCTTTTATTAATGCTTTTTTTGAAGCCGTATCAGGTCTTACTACAACCGGAGCTACAATCTTTAATGATGTCGAAAATTTAAATAAAAGCATTTTATTTTGGCGAAGCTTTACTCATTTTTTGGGTGGAATGGGGGTTTTAGCTTTTGTTATGGCTATTATTCCTTTATCGAGTAATGATAAATCAATGCATGTTTTAAAAGCTGAAATGCCTGGACCAAGTGTCGCTAAATTAGTTCCAAGTTTAAAGAAAACTTTATTATATCTTTACTTTATTTATCTAACTTTAACTTTAACCGAAATAGCTTTATTATTACTAGGTGGTCTTGATCTATTTGATAGTATCTTAATTTCTTTTTCTACCGCTGGTACAGGAGGTTTTTCCACTTTAAATACCAGTTTAGCTACATATAGTACCTTTAATCAATATGTTGTAGCTATTTTTATGTTCTTATTTGGTATTAATTTTAATATTTATTTCTTATTATTAATGAAAAATTTTAAAAATGCTTTAAAAAGTGAAGAATTAAAGACTTATTTAATTATTTTTATCAGTGCTATAGCAATTATTTTCCTTAATAGTTATCAATTATTTAGTAATATACATGAAGCTTTTAAAAATATCTTTTTTCATACTAGTTCAATAATGACTAGTACTGGTTTTAGTATTGGTGATATAAATATCTTTCCTACAACCAGTCGTATTATCTTTATTTGCTTAATGTTAATTAGTGCTTGTTCTGGCTCTACCTGTGGTGGTTTTAAAATAGCTAGATTAATAATTGTCTTTAAAACGATCAAAAGAGACTTTCTAAAACTAGTTCACCCTAATAGTGTCTATACCATAACTTATGAAGATAAAAAAGTCGATGAAGATACTATTAAAAATACCTGTACTTTTATGTTTCTATATTTCTTACTTATTTTATTTATTATGTTCATTATAAGTTTTGATGGCTATTCTTTAGAAACAACAATTAATGCTGTTACTTCAACATTTGCCAATGTCGGTTTATGTTTTAATATTAATAATTTTAGCTCTTTTAGTAACTTATCAAAAATAACTTTAAGTATTGGTATGTTATTAGGTCGCTTAGAAATATTTCCTATAATTGTCTTATTTACTAATTTAAGGTTAAAAAAATAGTTATTTTGTATTATAATATAAGTGTTCTAACCAAAGAAAGAGTGATGATATGTTAGAATTAAAAAAGATTACTAAAATTTATGAAGTTGCTGGTGCTAAACAAAAAGCTTTAAATAAGATAGATATTAAATTTCGTAGTAATGAATTTGTTTCTATCTTAGGTCAAAGTGGTAGTGGTAAAACAACTTTACTAAACATAATTGGTGGCTTAGATGAATATACTAGTGGTGATTTAATTATTAATGGTATTTCTACTAAAGACTTTACAGATCGTGATTGGGATACTTATCGTAATCATCGTGTTGGCTTTGTTTTTCAAAGTTATAACTTAATTCCTCATCAAACAGCTCTTCAAAATGTTGAATTGGCTTTAACTTTATCTGGTATAGGTAAAGAAGAAAGAAGAAAAAGAAGCATTGCCGTTTTAAAAAAAGTTGGTCTAGAAAAACAAATGTATAAAAAACCAAATCAAATGTCTGGTGGTCAAATGCAAAGAATTGCTATTGCTCGTGCTTTAGTAAATGATCCTGATATTTTATTAGCAGATGAACCAACCGGTGCTCTAGATTCAGAAACTAGTTTGCAAGTTCTAGATTTATTAAAAGAAATAGCTAAAGATAAATTAGTTATTATGGTTACTCACAATCCAGAATTAGCTTTAAATTATTCTACTAGAATAGTTAAACTATTAGATGGTGAAATAACTGATGATTCTAATCCTTTTGATGGTAAAGAAGAAGTCATAACAGAAAAAACTAATAAAAATAAAAAGACCCAAATGAGTTTTAAAACAGCTTTATCTTTAAGTTTAAACAACTTAATGACTAAAAAAGGTCGTACTATCTTAACTGCCTTCGCTGGTTCTATAGGTATAATTGGTATTGCTTTAATATTATCTTTATCAAATGGTATTCAAGAATATATTGATCGAACCGAAGAAGAAACATTAAGTTCTTATCCATTATCTATTCAAAAAGAATCAGTTGATATGTCATCATTAATTGCTAGTATGGCAAGTACCGAAGAAGATGTAAACTATGACGATGATAAAATTCATTCTTTAAATATTATGGGTGATATGTTTACGACTTTATCACAAGAAGTTGATAAAAACGATTTAAAATCATTTAAAGAATATTTAGAAAGTGATAAAACTAATATCAATGATTATGTTACTTCTATAAGATATTCATATAACGTTACAATGAATTTTTATAAAAATGATCCTGATAATGTAATTCAAGTAAATCCTACTACTGTCTTTGATACTTTAGGTATGGGTACATCAGGTATGTCTAGTATTTATAGTACCTATATGTCTTCATACGATGTCTTCTATGAAATGATAGATAATGAAGACTTATTAAAACAACAATATGACTTGGTTGATGGTCATTGGCCAGAAAAATATAATGAAGTTGTCTTACAAGTTAATAAAAACAATCAAATTTCTGATTATACTCTATATAGTTTAGGTTTACTAAGTCAAGATGATTTAAAAGAACAATTTGTTAATATGACCACTGGAAAAGAAGTAAGTTTTGAAGAAAACTCATATTCAACTGATGAAATATTAAATTTATCCTTTAAACTTCTATTAAATACTGATTATTATGAAAAAAATGGCGCAGCTTGGTTAGATAAATCAGATAATGAAGAATTTATGAAAGCTAAATTAAAAGATGCTGAAGAAATTAAAATAGTTGGTATTATTAAACCAAATGAAGAAGCTGTTACTGGTCAAGGTACACCAGGTATGGTTGGATATACTCATGAATTAATGGAACATTTAATTAATAGAATTAATGAAGAAGAAATTACTAAAGAACAATTAGCTAATCCTGAAATTAATGTCTTTACCGGTCAAGAATTTAGTAGTAAAAGTACTTTTGACCCAGCTTCATTTACTAGAGAAGAATATGCTGCTTTCTCTAAATTATCTGAAGCAGAACAAATGGAATACATAAAAAGTATTACGGAAAATATGACTTCTAGTTATGATGAGAATTTAACTAAGTTAGGTATTGCTGATTTAGACGATCCTGACACAATTTCTATTTATCCTAAAGATTTTGATTCTAAAGAAGAAATTGTCAAAATAATAGATGAATATAACGAAGGTAAAGAAGAAAGTGATCAAATAAATTATACCGATATCGTAGGGGTTATGATGAGTTCTGTTTCAACTATCGTTAATGTTATAAGTAGTGTCCTAATCGCTTTCGTTGCCATAAGTTTAGTTGTTTCTTCCATAATGATTGCTATCATAACTTATATCTCAGTTATTGAAAGAACTAAAGAAATTGGTATTTTAAGAGCGATTGGAGCTTCTAAAAAAGATGTTTCTCGTGTCTTTAATGCTGAAACTCTAATCGAAGGTTTAACAGCCGGAGTACTAGGTATCTTAGTAACTGTCCTTCTTAATATTCCAATTAATTTTATCATTAAAAATATGGTAAATATTAGCAATATTGCTAAATTACCAATAGTTGGTGCAATTATTTTAATAATTATTAGTGTTTTCCTTACAGTTATTGCTGGCTTCATTCCAGCTAAGATTGCTTCTAAAAAAGACCCAGTAGTTGCCTTAAGAACAGAATAG
>CANQFI010000027.1 GCA_947598455.1 uncultured Bacilli bacterium
GGTAAAGTAAAAGATGTCTCAAAACAAATGCAAAAGAATCCTCATGTTGAATTATGTGCTTTTAAATATGGTGAATGGCTTCGTGTCTCTGGGGAAGTAGTAAGAGATGATCGTGTTGAAGCTAAAGAGGATATGCTTAATAATTATCCTGATTTAAAAGATATGTATAGTGCTACTGATGATAATACAGAAGTTCTATATTTAAAAAACGTAACAGCAACTATTTATTCTTTTGATCATGACCCAATCGTCTATAAATTTTAGTTAAATACTTCTAAAATGATACTGTTTACATGTTAAATGTAAATAGTATTTTTTTAATGTTTAAATTTTAATTATTTCCAGTATCTATCTAGTTTTACTTACATATATGCTATTAATTACTAACTAAAAATTACTTTACATTTTTCTTTCTAAATAGCCCTCGTTTTTTTCTGTGTTGAGCAAAAAAAATTAACTTATGTTATATTCTGTTTATCAACCAAGAACATTTCGTTATTATAGGAAGGAAGGTTATATAAACATAGCGAAATGTTATAATATTAATATTTTAAGGAGGAACTATATAATGATCGATAATAATATAAAAGAGATAAGGCTATGTTGGGATTGGCAAACTGTTGTTATTCCAAAAGAATATTTAAAAGAATTTACATATGAGTTAAAACAAAATAGTGATAATACTGAACTTAATGATTGTTCTAAACTTAAATTAGTTATGGATTTAGATTATCTTAAGAGTCATAAAGTTTTAAATGGTTATATGGTTGGTTTAGAAGAAGGTATTGAAGATGATACATTGATTATTAATTTACTTAGTGGATTAGATATCTGGTTTATTAAAGTAATCTATAATGATGATAGTTCTAAAGTCTTAGATTTACCATCATATCGTATGAATAGTACTTTAAAAACTACTGATTGGTTTAATTGCTTTGAAAAAAACACCTGTGAAAAACATCAAATCTTATCTAATAGTTATGTAATTGAATGGCAATATCCAAAATTAGAAGAAGTCTATATGAACAAAGAAACTAGTCTTAGTTTTTTACAAAGTATTTTCTTAACTCACCATCTTACTTATGATAAACTTAATAGTTTTGAATTATTTGAATATCTTCTAAAGTTAAAAGGGATGGATGATAATACCTTAAATCAAGCTAAAAAAGATATTTACACTATTTGTGATAATAAGTATCAGAATTATGTTTTACCTAAAACCATTACTCAAGAATGTCATTATACTAATATAAATAATACAGATCTTATTGAGTATAAGATTCACAATAAATCATCTGAATGGCTATTAAACTTTATCTTTGTTAATGATTTAACTGATCTAAATAATCTTTTAGATCTAAAAATTATTAATGATACAACTAACACCTTCAGTAGTAATATTTTAATTGTTAATGATAATCAAACTAAAGATAAAGTATTATCTTTAACTAAGAAACTTAATCTTACACTTACTAAACTAATAATTATTACTATGGATGAATTTAACCAAGCAATTTATGATATTCGTCTAAAAGGATATTTATACTAAAAGGAGTGATATAATGGAAATTAAAATTTTAAAAGGAACAAATCAAATTGGTGGTTGTATTACTGAAATATCAACCACCAAATCTAAAATAATTATTGATTTTGGAGAAGATTTACCTGATGAAACCAAAATCAAAAATGAAAAAATTACTATTGAAGGTTTAAATCATGGTCCATCTACTTATGATGCCGTCTTTATTACTCATAGTCATGGTGATCACATCGGTTTAATTAATGAAATTAATAAAGATATAGATGTCTATGTCGAAGAAAAATCATTAATAATTCATAATCTTACTTGTGCTTTTACTAATAAAGATTTAGTAAATCGTGATATTAAAAATATTACTTTTAATAAACCAGTTTTAATTAATAATGGTGATTTAAAAATAACTCCTTATTTAGTTGATCATTCTTCTTTTCATTCTTGTATGTTTTTAATCGAAGGGGAAGGTAAGAAAGTCTTACATACTGGTGATTATCGTAATCATGGTCGTGTTGGTTCTTCTTTTTCTGATACCTTAAATAGTATTGGTCAAGTAGATGCTTTAATTACTGAAGGTACAACTTTTAGTCGTAATGTTGATAAATATGAAACAGAAGAAGAATTAACTAATGAAGCTATCTCTTTATTTCAAAAATATGATGATGTTTTAGTCTTACAATCATCTACTAATATTGACCGTATAATAAGTTTTTATAAAGCATCTCAAAAAACAAATAAAAATTTTGTTGAAGACTTATTTACTGCTAATATAACTATGAATTTATCTCCTGATATACCTAATCCTAAAAGTAGTCCCAATTTATCTATTTGGGTACCTAATCGTTATAATAGAAAACCTCTATCTTTTAAAGAAAATTATATTACACCATTAGAACAATATAAGTCCAACTATGCTTTTCATAATAAGGTATGTATGATGGTTAAAGAATCAATGCTTAATGATATTAAAATGTTATATACGAAAAAAAATAAATTTAAAAAATCTTGTTTAGTTTATTCAATGTGGGAAGGTTATATTGAAAATGATACTAAGATGCAACAATTCTTAATTGAAATACTAAAAATGCATATTGATATTATTTTCTTACATACTTCAGGCCATGCTGATAAAACAGCTATGCAATTAGTCGATACTATTTTAAAACCTAAAGTAGTTATTCCAATTCATACTACTAATAAAGAATATGCTAGTGAAGTCTTTAGAAATGTTGTTATTCTCGAAGATAAAGAAAGTATTAATATCTAACATTTATAAATCTAGCATAAAAATAAAAATTACTATATAATAATATTAGGTGATATAAATGCAAAAGACAAAAGAAAAGATATCTATTCCTAAATATTCACTAAGTGAAGAATTAATTAGTGCTATTTCTCATGGTGTTGGAGCTTTACTTTCCATAGCTGCCTTAGTTTTATGTATTGTTTTTTCAAGTATTCATCATAATCCAATTGCTATTATATCAAGTTGTATTTATGGTATAAGTTTAATTATTCTTTATTTAATGAGTTGTTTATATCATAGTTTTAAACCTAATAAAGCTAAAAAAGTTTTTCGTATCTTTGATCATTGTAGTATTTTTTTACTTATTGCTGGTAGCTATACACCATTTTTATTATTAGTAATTGGTGGCTTAAAAGGAACCATTATGTTAATAATTATGTGGTTATGTGCTATAACAGGTATCGTAGGTAATAGTATTGCTTTAGAAAAATTTAAGTATATTGCTTTTCCTTTATATTTAATAATGGGGTGGATGGCTTTATTTTCTTTAAAAACATTAATAGCTAACTTAGCAACACCTGGTTTAATCTTATTATTAACAGGTGGTATTATCTATACCGTAGGTGCTATTATTTATCTAATAGGTAGTAAAGTTAAATATATGCATTCCATATGGCATTTCTTTGTTTTAGGTGGCAGTATTTTTCAATTTTTTTCAATTCTATTATATGTCTTATAATTAAGTAAATCTCATAATAGATTTACTTTTTTTAAATACTAGAAAGGACTATGACTATGAACTATCAAATTAAAGAATTAACTTATGAAGATATTAAATCTTATATGAATGTTAATATTGATTCTTGGCTTGAAACTTATCCCGATATTGTTGATAATGAATTCTTACAAGATATCGATACTAATCGTGAAAAATATATTGCTCGTCAACAAAAAAAGTATTTAGAAAACAAGTCTGAAAAAGAAAAAAAGTTCTTATTATTAGTTAATAATGAACCAGTTGGTATGACTTCATGTGGTATTTCAAATGATCCTAAATATCCTAATACTGGTGAAATATATTCTATCTATTTACTTAATAAAGTAAAAGGCTTAGGTTATGGTAAAATATTATTTATAAATAATGTTAATGAATTAATTAAAATGGGATTTACTAAAATGGTTATAGGTTGTTTAAAACCTAATCCATCTAATAATTTTTATAAACATATGGGTGGAGAATTAATAAATACCTATTTAAGAAAAACTGGTAATAAAAAACTAGAAGAAAATGTTTATTATTTTTCTAATTTAAAAGATTTAATAAAGTAGAGGTATGAATATGAAGTTAAAAATAAAAAATAAATTAATATCAATTATCTTTTCTCTTATTTCTTTATTATCAATAATAATATGTCTAATAATCGATATTGTAATAAACCATCAATTATCATGGTCTTTAATAGTTTTATTTAGCATTTTATTTTGTTGGTTACTATTTATACCCATTCTTATCTTTTCTAAACAAAAAAGAATTATTTTTGTTTTAATAAGCTTAACTATCTTTATTCTCCCATACTTTTTAATTTTAAGTTTTCTTCTTCATAATTTTAATATTATTAAAATAGGAGGTATAAGTTCTTTTATAACTTTATTATACTTATGGGGCACATATATTATTTATAGAAAATTAGTAGGTCACGGCTTTAAAGGAGCTGGATTTGAGTTACTATTGACAGTTTTTTTCTCTTTATCTATAAATATTGTTATTTCTCTTATAATTTCTAGTAATACTTTAAATATTTTTGATATTATATGTATAGTTATTCTTCTTATCTTTTCTATAATATGTTTCATATATGATAGTAAATATAAAGAATAAACATGATTTACAAAAGAAATAAATAATGTATAATTATATATAGATTGGTGGTATTTATGAAAAGAAAATTAAGTTTATTATTAATAATTATTTTGTTTATATGTATTTCCGTTGGTTGTACTAAGAAGGAAGAAAAACCAACAGATGAGCCAGTAGCAACTGATGCTGTTAAATTTAAAGAAGAGTATGAAGAATTAAATGGTCAAAAAAATAATTCAGGTCAAGAACATCGTACCATTTCTATCCCAGAAGAAAATCCTATAGTTTATGCAACAGCTTCTGAGATAATTGAAAAAATCGAAAATAAAGAAACATTTTATGTTTATTTCGGTTCACGTTATTGCCCATGGTGTCGTAGTGTTATTGTAAAAGCTTTAGAAGTAGCAAATAAAAATAATATTGATAAAATTTATTATGTTGATGCATGGAGCGATGATCATGTTGAAGCTTTAAGAGATACCTATGAATTAGATGATAACAATAAACCAGTATTAAAAAAAGAAGGAGCTGAAGGCTATCAAGAATTATTACAATACTTTGATAATGTCTTAAGTGATTATACTTTAACAACTAGTAAAGGTAAAACTGTTAAAGTAGGTGAAAAAAGATTATTCTTACCAAACTTTATATATGTTGAAGAAGGAAAAGCTATCGAATTAGTAGAAGGCCAATCTGAAAAACAAGAAGGTTCACGTGATGAATTAACTGATGAAATTCTTGCTGATGAAGAAGAAATCTTTACTTCTTTCTTTAACAGAAAAAAATAAATTAAATATAATATTAGTAAGAACTAAAAAAGGATATAGGATATAGCATATCCTTTTTTAAATTTGCATAAATTCCAAAAAAGTGTTAGAATTGTAGCATTGCCTAAAATTAAATTAATATAATTATTATATAGAAAAAGGGGGAATTCTATATGAAAAAAATAACAGATTTTATCGTTAAATTTCGTTATGTTTTATTAGTTTTATTTCTTATTTTAACAGGCATTTCTTTTTACTTATCAGATAAAGTAAATGTTAATTATGATATGACTGAGTATTTACCTAAATCTTCTGAAACTAAACAAGGTTTAAATATTATGAATGATACTTTCAATACTGAAAATAGTACCTTAAATGTTATGTTTAAAGATTTAACGGAAGAAGAAAAAGAAGAAACTCTTACTTACTTAAACAATTTAACTGGTGTTAGTGATGTTGATAAAAAGGATAAAGATGAATATACTTTATATATTATTACAGCTGATGCTGATGCTTCATCTAAAAGTGCTGCTAACATTTATCAAGAGGTAACAAATAAATATGAAGATACCATAGTTGCAACTTCAGGAGATATTACATCTCGAAATAAAGATGTTTTACCATTTTATGTTGTTGTTCTTGCTGTTTTAAGTGCTTTAGTCATTTTAATTATCATGAGTGAATCATATATTGAGCCATTCTTATTTTTAACTACTATTCTAATAGCTGTTGTTATTAATAAAGGAACTAATATTATTTTTCCGACCATTTCTAATATTACTAATTCTATAGTAGCAATTTTACAAATGGCTTTATCCATGGATTATTCTATTATGTTAATGAATCGTTATCGTTTAGAACGTGAAACTGAAAAAGATAAAATAAAAGCAATGAAAAAAGCTTTATATCATGCTTTTAGTTCCATATCAAGTAGTTCTATTACTACTATAGTTGGTTTACTAGCTTTAGTTTTTATGAGCTTTACTATTGGTAAAGACTTAGGCTTTGCTTTAGCTAAAGGTGTTGTTTTAAGTTTATTAAGTATCTTTACTTGTTTACCAGGTCTTATTATTCTTTTTGATAAATTAATATATAAAACAAAAAAGAAAAGTCCAATTATTAAGCTTAACTTAATTGGTAAAATATCTTATAAATGTAGATATGTTGCCATTGTATTATTTTTATTAATATTTATCTTTAGTTATATCTTTAAAGGCCACATGAATATTGTTTATACCCAAAGTGGTACCGATGAAATAGAGAAAGTTTTTGCCTTAAATAACCAAATGGCCGTTGTTTATAATAATGAAGATGAAGAACTTATTTCAAAACTATGTAAAAATTTAAATAATTATGAAAAAATAGATGATGTTTTATGTTATAGCAATACAATTAATGAATCATTACCATTTGATAATTTAAATAATAAATTGGATTCTTTAGGCTCTAATACTGAAGTTGAAGAATACTTACTAAAAATAATTTATTATCATTATTACAATCCAGAAGAAGATAATAAAATGACTTTAGATGAATTTATAAAATTTATCCAAACAACTATTTATGCTAATAAAGAACTTCAAGATAAGCTAGATAACAATACAAAATATGATATTGATAGATTAAATAATTTTAGTAATTCTCAAAATTTAAATACTAAAAAGAGTAAAGAAGAAATAGCTAAAATTTTATCATTAGATGAAAGTTTAGTAACTGATATTTTTACTTATTATAATTCTCAAAATAATAATACTAAAATGAGTATTAGTGAATTTGTGACATTTATGAATTCTTATATTTTAAAAGATCCTAAGTATTCTAAATCAATTGATCAAGGTACTAAAGATAATCTAAATATGATTTCTAAATTTACTAATAAAAATACTATTAATAATAAATTATCTGCTAATGAAATATCTAACTTATTTAATATTGATAACAATATAACAAGTAGTCTTTATACTTACTATTTATTAAATAGTGATCTCTCTAACAAAATGACATTATCTACTTTCACTTTCTTTGTTAATAACAACTTAATAAATGATTCAAAATATAATAATATCATTGATCAAAATCAACTAGCTTTATTAAATAATTTAACAGATAAAACATTTATTACTAAAGAAATGACTGATGAAGAAGTATTTGCCTATGCCAAGTCATTAGGAATAAATCCAGAAATGATATCTCAAAAATTAAATGGTAGTACCCTTAAAGAATATTTAGCAAGTTTAGAACAATTAGGTTTATTTAACTTAGGATTATTTCCAGAAGGAACTAGTAGTACATCTACATCACCATATAATTTAGTTAATATTCTTATAGGATTAAGTAACAATCCAATGCTTTTAAATTTAGATTCTGCTACAATTACTAAACTTAATCTTGCCAAAACGATTATGGATAGTACTTTAAATGATACGTCTTATTCATATTCTGAACTATCTGAACTTTTAGGACTAGATCTAACTACTACCAAAGGCATATATGCATTATTATATAATAATGATTTAAAACTAACTCCTTTAGAATTTATTAACTTTATTTTAGAACACCAAAATGATGAATCTATTAAAAATAATATAAATTCAAATATAATAAACGAATTAACATTACTAAAGAATATTATTACTAATACTTTAAATAATACAAAATATAATAGTAATGAATTAAAAAAATTATTAACTATTCAAAATGATAATTTAAACTTAATTTATTCCTTATATGATATAAATGTTAATAAAAAAGATATTAAAATATCTTTATATGATTTTATTAATTTATTAACTAATAATATCATGAATGACAAAAATTATAGTTCATTATTTACTAAAGACAATAAAGATAAACTTAATTCTCTAAAAAAAATAGTTACTAATACTTTAAATAATAAAACATATTCTAAAGATGAAATATATAATAGCTTATCTTCATTATCAAATGGTTTAGATAAAAATTTATTTGATTTAATATATATCTATTATGGTAGTGTTAATAATTATGATAATTCCTATACTTTAACTATTGAAGAATTTGTTAAATATTTAAATACTAACATTTTAGTTGATCAAAGATTTAAGGAATTTATTACAGATGAAAGGGAAAAACAAATAATTGATTCTAAAGACTTAATTTCTGATGCCAAAGATTTATTAGTTAGTGATAAATATTCTCGTCTTGTTCTTAATACAACTTATGAACCTGAAAGCAAAGAAACCTTTAATTTCTTAACATATTTAAAAAATGAACTAAAAGATAGCAAAGAAACTTACGTTGTCGGTGATTCAGCAATGGCTTATGAAATGAGTAGTTCATTTCAAAATGAATTAAATTTTATTACAGTTTTAACAATTATCTTTATTTTTGTCGTAGTTGCCATAACATTTAAGTCTTTATTAATACCTATAACTTTAGTTTTAATAATTCAATGTGCTGTTTACTTAACAATGGGTATTTTAGCTTTCACAGGTGATGTCTATTTTATCTCAATTTTAATTGTTCAAAGTATTTTAATGGGTGCCACAATTGATTATGCTATTGTTTATACTTCTTATTATATAGAAGAACGTAAGAAAAACGATATTTCAACCTCAATTATCAATGCTTATAATCATTCAATTCATACTATTTTAACAAGTGCATCTATCTTAGTTCTATCAACTTTAATAGTAGGGTATTTATCAGAAGCTATCACTGCTAAAATATGTTTATCTATATCGATGGGTTCATTCTGTTCAGCTGTTTTAATTCTTTTACTATTACCAGCTATTATTTCAGCTTTTGATAAGTACTTTATAAAACCAGTAAAAATAAAAAAATAAAGTGATTCTACACAATAGAGTCACTTTATCTTTTAAATTTATAATAAAATATATATTTTAACTTACAATACAATGAAAGTTTATATGTTAATATTTTTATTATTCTTTATAAAAAAATTACATAATTTTATTAAGTTAAGAAAAGTATTTTATTATATATACTATACTTTATGCTCTAGCTATAAAACAAATCCAAAAGATTTGTTTTTTCTTTAATCAAAATACTTTCCTATAATAAAACCTATTCCTAAAAAAACTAAATTAATTATTAAACTATTTAAAGAATAATTATTTTTTAAGATATTAATTAGTAATAAACCAATTGATGATATTGTAAAACCTAAAATAATATAAAAACTTTTAATTCGATATTTATTTAATAATTTATCAATTATTTTAGAAAAAAATACAATTCCTAAAAAAATACCAATACCAAAAGGAAAAAGAACTCCCAAACTAGATATAAATAAATCAGGTCTTGTTAAATTACCAAATGATTCAATAATTAAATTATAATAACCTAACATCATCAAAATCATAGTTCCACTAATTCCAGGAATAATCATCGTAAGTGCTTCAATAATTCCTAATAATCCAAGAATCATCACCTTACTATGAGATACATTATTTAGTTTTAAATGACTACTTAAAATAGCTACCAATAAAATAAATATAATTGGTATTAACATCAAATTAATATTAATAAGATTAACTTCTTTTTTAACTTCTTTTAAAATATTTGGTATTCCTCCAATTATAAGCCCAATAAATAGTAACATCGTTGGCAAATAAAAGTTAAATAGGGCATAGTTAATTATTTTACTAAACAAAATGATTGCTATCATAATTCCTATTCCTAATCTAAGTAAAAATAAAAAATTATTTTTTATATCTTTAAAAAAATTACTAATAGCATCAATACTTTTATCATAAACATTTAAACTTATTGCCATCATTCCTCCAGAAACTCCCGGTATTATTTTTCCTATACCTATAATAATCCCTTTTATTATTAAAGTAATTGTTTCTTTCATGAATCCTCCCTAAATACTTAATATTTAATAATTAATATGCAAAGTAAAAGGAAGATATTTTTATATTGACAGCTGTATATAATCTGTATATACTATATATATACAAAGAGGTGATTAGATGGAAATAATAATTAGTAATTCAAGTGGAGTCCCTATCTATGAACAAATAAAAGAACAAATAAAAGTTAAAATAGTTTCTAATGAACTAAAAGAAAATGATTTATTACCATCTATAAGAGCTTTAGCCAAGGATCTTCATTGTAGTGTTATAACAACTAAAAATGCTTATGAAGAATTAGTTAGTGAAGGGTATGTTAAAAATATTCCATCTAAAGGCTTTTATGTTGCTAAAATAAATAAAGAAGTCGCTTTAGAAGAACAACTTAATAAAATAGAAGAATTAATAGACAAAGCCGTTACTATTGCTAAAATGAATAATATCGAAGAAAAAACTTTAACTGAAATGTTAAATATATTATATGAGGAGGATAAATAAAAATGGTTAATGTTTTAGAAATAAAAGATTTATGTCAAAAGTATGATGATTTCGCATTAAAAAATGTAACATTTAGTTTACCTAAAGGTATGATTATGGGGTTTATTGGTGAAAATGGAGCTGGCAAAACTACTACAATAAAAGCTATCTTAAACATTATTAAATCATATAGTGGTGATATAAAAATCTTTGGTTTAGATAATCGTCATGATGATCCAAAAATAAAAGAAGAAATTGGTGTTGTTTTAGACGATATGTTTTTTCCCGAAATTCTTACACCAAATGATATAAATAATACCATGCAAAATATTTATAAAAATTGGGATAAAAAAATGTTTTATAATTACTTAAAAGATTTTTCTTTATTACCCAATAAACAAATTAAAACTTTTTCTAAAGGTATGAGAAAAAAGCTTGAAATTGCTACTGCTTTATCTCATCATCCAAAACTATTAATTTTAGATGAACCAACCTCAGGTCTAGATCCTGTTGCTCGTGCTGAAGTTATTGAAATTTTTCAGGAATTTATTCAAAATGAAGAATGTTCCATCTTTTTATCAAGTCATATTACAACTGATTTAGAACATATTGCTGATTACATAACTTTTATTAATAATGGTGAAATAGTCTTATGTAAAACTTGTGACGAATTAAAAGAACAATATGGTATTGTAAAATGTAATGAAACAGAATTTAAAAAGATAAATAAAAAAGATTATCTCAAATATCGTAAAGAAAAATATTCTTATGATGTTTTAGTCGAAAATAAAAAAGAGTTTAAAAAGAAATATAAAGTAGATGTTATTGATAACATAACTTTAGATGATTTAATGGTTTTAATGATTAAGGGGGCAGAGTAATGTTAGGTTTTATAAAAAAAGATTTTGCTATGATAAAAAGTAATTTTAAAATATTATTTATTCTTTTTATCTTCTATGGTATATTAGCTATTAATGATAGTATGGATATCTCATTTATTTTACCATTCATTTGTGTCATGATTATGATTTCCACCTTTAGCTATGATGAATTTAATAACTGGAATGCCTATACTGTATCTCTTCCTAATGGTCGTGTAAATAGTGTTAAAGCTAAATATTTAGCAACGCTTCTTATGATTACAATTACTTCTATAATAACAATACTATTATCTTTAATTATTATAATTATTAAAAAGCAACCAATCGTATACGAAGAAATGTTAGCTACAATGACTGGAACAATTGTTGGAACTGTATTAGTCTTATCATTTATGTATCCAATTATTTATAAATATGGAATAGAGAAAGCTCGTATTGTTATTTTTGTAATTATTATTGGTATAATCTTTTTAGGAGGCCTTATATTTAAATTTATAGATCTTTCAATTTTAGGTAAAGGAATATCAATCATTGAAGATTATCTCATTTTAATTATTATCTTAATAACTTTATTTATTCTATATATTTCTTATAGAATATCTTTAAGAATAAATATCAAAAAAGAATATTAATAAGTAAATAGCTAATATAAATAACAAAAAAACAAATTAAAAAAAATTAAATTTGTTTTTTTAATTGTCAAAAAATATCAACAGTCCAAAAATAATGTTATTTAAATATTAAAAAGTGGTATGCTTATATTAGATAAAAACTTAATATTTGCTTTTTATTAGGAGTAAGAATAGTATGAAAACATTACACATTTTTAAAAAAAAGATTATTTTATTTATTGTAATTACAATTTTATTATTAGTTACTGGAATTCCTTTGTTATTTTATTTTTCATCTCCTAAATTAGAATTACAAGGTGATGAAGAAATTACTATAAATTATTCTGAAGATTATGAAGAACCAGGTGTAACTGCTACTTATTATGGCAAAGATATTTCAAAAGAAGTTAAAATAACTGGGGATGTTGATGTTTATACACCAGGTACATACAAAATAAAATATAGTTTAAAAAAAGGGATATATAAAAAGACAAAAGAACGTATTATTATTGTTTATGATAATCGTCCTAAAGATACGGAAGCTCCAATAATAACTTTAAATGGTAATACAGATGTTACTATCTGTCCTAATAAATCTTATGAAGAAGAAGGATATACCGCTACAGATAATGTCGATGGTGATTTAACCGCCAATGTTACTATAACAACTAACGATAATAAAATAATTTATACCGTCAAAGACTCATCAGGTAATACTAGTACACTTGAAAGAACAATTACTTACACAGATGTTACTAAACCTAAAATAACTTTAAAAGGTAATAGTTCTTCAACTATTTATTTAAATTCTCCATATACTGATCCAGGTATTACTGTATCTGATAATTGTGATGCTAATTTAACTAGTCAAGTTAAAGTAACTAATAATGTTAATCCTAATCAAATTGGTACTTACCAAGTTATTTATGAAGTAACTGATAATTCAGGAAATACCGCTAAAGTAATACGTACAGTTACAGTGACAAAACCAGTTCAAGGAGGAGTTATTTATCTTACATTTGATGATGGCCCAAATGAAGGTACAACCAACGTTATATTAGATATTTTAAAAGAAGAGGGTGTTAAAGCTACATTTTTTGTAACCAATCGTGGTCCTGATTATTTAATTAAAAGAGAATATGATGAAGGTCACACAATCGCCCTTCATACAGCTACTCATAATTATGCTACTGTTTATTCCTCAGTTGATGGCTATTTTAATGATTTACAAATTGTTCATGATCGTGTTTTAAATTTAACCGGTGTTGATTCAAAAATAATTAGATTTCCTGGTGGAAGTAGTAATACTGTCAGTCGTAATTATAGTAAAGGAATTATGACAATTCTAACTCAAGAAGTAACGGCGAGAGGTTATCGTTATTTTGATTGGAATGTTGATAGTAATGACGCTGGTGGTGCAAATAATAAGACAACTGTCTACAACAATGTTATAAAAAATCTAAGTAATAAAAGAATTAATATGATATTAATGCATGATATAAAGCCTCAAACTCGTGATGCTTTACGCGATATAATCAGTTACGCGAAAGCTAATAATTTTACTTTCGCTACTATCGATGAATCAACTCCACCAGTTCATCATGGTATTAATAATTAATACTTTTTATAGTATAATAAATAATTATTAATGGAGGCTTTATGAATATCGAAGAAGAAATATTTAAAAAAAGAGTAATTCAATATGATAAATTAATTTCTTATGGTTTTACCAAAGTAAATAATAATTACATAATATCTAAAACTATTTTAAATAGTTCTTTTCGTCTTGATATAAAAATAACCAAAAATGGTAGAGTAGAAGGTCATATCTTTGATTTAAATTTTAATGAAGAATATTTTAATTATCGTATAAAAACGCAAACAGGGGAATATGTTGGTAAAGTTCGTCAAGAATTTATTAATTTTCTTAATGATATCAAAGATAAATGTACGACTAGTAATAACTTTGTCTATCCCCAAACCAATCGTTTAGTTAAATTAATTTTCGAAGAATTTAATGACACTCCTGAGTTTCCTTGGAAAAATGATGACTCAGCTATCTTCAGAAATCCTTTAACTAAAAAGTGGTATGCCTTAGTTATGAATATTGATCGAAGTAGATTTAGTCATGATACAGGTAATGTTGAAGTCTTAAATCTTAAACTTGATGAAAAAGAAATTCAAGATTTATTATCAAAAGATGGGTATTATAAAGCATATCATATGAATAAAACAAAATGGATTACAATTACTTTAGATGATACTTTATCTGATGAAGTAATACTGAATCATCTTAAAGAAAGTCATACTTATTCAAATAAGAAATAAATGCTATACGAAATATTTTAAAATATAGATAAGGAAAAATTCGATGACAAATATTAATGATTTATTTAAATCTACCATATCTTTTGAAAGTAATAATTATTTTGACATCACTTTATCATTAGTTTATAAAGGCTCTGAAAAGTTAAAAGACATTTCTCCGACAGTAAGAGTCAGTAGTTGGACTAAAAATAAATTTTATACTATTAATCTTGAAAATTTAACCATCTTAGAAAAAGTTTCTAAAGATGATCAAACCATCATTAATGAAGCCCTTGAATATATAAAATTTCATCAGCAATTATTACTTGCTTACTGGAATGGTACTATTAATGAATATGAAGCTAAACAAATATTTTTTGATGAAAAAAATGAATGGTTTGGTATAACTCATTTAACACCTAAAGAAACACATCTGCCTATGCATATAATTTTATATTGTCCATATATTATTGAACGAGATAATATTATCTTTTTTCAAAACAGTTATGGTAAATTAAATTATAAAAGTATGGTTATGATGAGTGTTGATAAAACAAATCCTCAAATCTTAGTTGATAGAAAAATAAATATTAAAGAAGAAGATATACAATTATTAAAAGACTTTGTTATAAAAAACTATGAAGTATTAACTAAATATAACAATGATAATCTTTCTGATAATGAACTATTTGAATTAGTAGATGAAATAAAAAATTAATCTAAAGGAAGAAAATATAATGAAAAAGAAAATAATTATTATTTTAATAATCGTTCTGGCTTTAAGTTTAATAGTTTATTATTTATATTATGAAAATAATACACTACAAGTAAGTAATTATATAGTTACTAGTGATTCACTACCAAATGAATTTAATAATTATAAAATTGTCCAAATTTCTGATTTTCATAATACAAAATCAAAAAAAATACATAATAGCATACTTAAAGAAATTAAAAATATAAAACCTAATATCATAGTCATAACAGGTGATTTAGTCGATGCTAATAAAACTGATATTAATACAGCAATTAACTTTATAAAAGATATAAAAGATATAGCTCCAATATATTATGTTACGGGTAATCATGAAGCTCATATTGAAAATTTTACTAAACTAAAAGATGAATTAGTAAGTAATAATGTTATTATATTAGATAGTAAAGTAGAGGTAATCAAAAATAATGGTGATATGATAAACTTAGTTGGTTTAGATGATCCATCTTTTAATAGTGATCCTTATCGTGAAGATGAAACAGTAATTAAAGATGAATTAAAAATGCTTACTTATGATAATTCAAAATTTACTATTTTATTATCACATCGTCCTGAACTAATTGATACTTATGCTGCAGAAAATTTTAATTTAGTTTTATCAGGTCATGCTCATGGTGGTCAAATAAGAATTCCCTTCTTAGGTGGTTTAATCGCTCCAAA